>JBAPWR010000250.1:0-3583 GCA_049283775.1 Thiobacillus sp. | reverse complement strand
TCACCGCACTGCGCCCGGTGACGCAGCGCGTGATCCATCAGCACGATCGCCATCAGGGCTTCGGCGATCGGGGTGGCGCGGATGCCGACACAGGGGTCGTGGCGGCCGTGGGTGACGACTTCGATCGGCTGGCCGTGCAGGTCGACAGAGCGACCCGACAAACGCATCGACGAAGTGGGTTTGATGGCGAGGTGGGCGACGATCGCCTGGCCGCTGGAAATGCCGCCGAGCACGCCGCCGGCGTGATTGCTCAAAAAGCCTTCCGGGGTGATTTCATCGCGGTGCTCGGTGCCCTTCTGCCGCGCCGCCTGCATGCCGTCGCCGATTTCCACCCCCTTGACCGCATTCAGCCCCATCAGCGCGTGGGCAAGATCGGCGTCGAGCTTGTCGTACAGCGGCTCACCCCAGCCTGGCGGCACATTCTCCGCGACCACGCTGATTTTTGCGCCGACCGAGTCGCCCGACTTGCGCAGCGCGTCCATGAAGGCTTCGAGTTGCGGAACGATGGCCGAGTTTGGCGAGAAGAAGGCGTTGTTGCCGACTTCGTCCCACGACTCGAAGGGGATGTCGATCGGGCCGAGCGCGCTCATATGACCACGAACCACGATGCCGTATTTCTCCGCCAGCCATTTCTTGGCGATGGCGCCGGCGCCGACGATAGGCGCGGTCAGCCGTGCCGACGAGCGTCCACCGCCGCGTGGGTCACGAAAACCGTACTTCTGCGTATAGGTGTAGTCGGCATGACCGGGGCGGAATGTCTCGGCGATATTGCCGTAGTCCTTGCTGCGCTGGTCCTCGTTGCGGATCAGCAGGGCGATCGGCGTGCCGGTGGTCTTGCCCTGGTAGACGCCGGAAAGAATTTCCACCGTATCGGATTCGCGGCGCTGGGTGACGTGGCGCGAGGTGCCCGGCTTGCGGCGATCGAGGTCATGCTGGATATCGGTTTCGGCGAGGGCCATGCCGGGGGGGCAGCCGTCGACCACGCAACCGATGGCGGGGCCGTGCGATTCGCCGAACACGGTGACACAGAACAGTTTGCCAAGGGTGCTTCCAGACATGGGAATAAGCGGAAATTGGGCCGATTGAATGCGCCGAAGTCTAGCACAGGCGCGGGATACGACGCTGCTCCACGCGGTCGATGAACTTGCTGTCATCAAACCGTTCTATCCTGAACAGTCTTTCCGTCAAGCGAGCCAAAATGAATGCCACGCGTCAAGTCACCTCCCTCGGCCAGAGCCTCTGGCTGGACAATCTCTCGCGCAGCCTGATCGAGGACGGCACCCTGGCAACGCTGATCGCCGAGGATGGAGTGTCGGGCGTCACCTCGAATCCATCCATTTTCCAGAACGCGCTGGCAACCAGCCCACACTACGCTGACGACCTGTCCCGATTGCGGGCAAGCGAGGCGCATGCAGAACGGCGCTACGAGGCGCTGGTCATCCCCGATATCCAGGCTGCCTGCGACCTGCTGCTGCCTATCTACGAAGCCAGCGGCGGCAACGACGGCTATGTCAGTCTGGAAGTTGCACCACGCTGGGCCTACGATGCCACTCGGACCGTAGAGGAAGCCCGGCGCCTGTCTGCCGCCGTCGATCGCCGCAATCTGCTGATCAAGGTGCCGGGTACGCACGACGGCCTGAGCGCCTTCGAGGCGCTGACGACGCTCGGCGTCAACGTCAACGTCACCCTGCTGTTTTCGGTCGGGCAGGCCGAAGCGGTGTTCGACGCCTACCTGCGCGGCCTCAGCGCTCGCGCTGCGGCCGGCGCCGACGTGCGTCGAAATAAGGCGGTAGCCAGCCTGTTTCTGTCGCGCGTCGACACCCTGGTCGACAAGCAACTGACCGCCATCGGCACCCCTGAGGCCCTGTCGCTGCGTGGCAAGGCCGCGGTGGCGATGGCCAAGCTCGCCTACCAGCGTTATCTGGACAAGTTTCACGGCGAGGAATTTGCGCCGCTGGCACGGCAGGGTGCCGCACCCCAGTTCCTGCTGTGGGCCAGCAGCGGGGTCAAGAATCCCGACTACCACGACCTCCTCTACGTCGAGCCGCTGATCGGCAAGGAGACCATCAACACCCTGCCTGACAAGACGCTTGCGGCATTGCGCGAACATGGCCAGCCGGCTGCACGCCTGGAAGAGGGCGTCGCCGAGGCCGAGGCACAGATGAGTGAACTGGAGCGTCTGGGCATTGATATGGACGTGGTCGGCCACAGCCTGCAGGTCGACGGGGTCAATCTCTTCGAAGCGTCCTTCCAGAAGCTGCTGCAGCAAACCGGTTGAGCGAGGCCGACCCGGCTGTCCGGGGCGTCAGCCAAGAACAATTTATCGCCGCTAAAAAATTCTTGAATGGACAGGTCGGTCTGGCGGGAACAGGATTCGCCCTACAACGAATCCGCGCCACGGAGACACTCGATGGCGTTCGCAAGCCAGACCAGGAGACCTGCCATGCCTACACGCTATACCCGCCTGCCCTCACGCACCCTCGACAAGTCTGCCGGCTTGCTGCGCCCCGCCTGCATCCTGCCGGATCGTGTCCGGCTGGACGACCCTGCGCTCGACGTGATGACCGACTTTCGCCGTCTGACCGCCTTCATCGCCACGCCAAGCGACACCATCAAGCAGGCGGAAGAACGCATGTTCCGGCGCAAGGTGCGCCTGCTGTTCGTCATGGAAAGCGAGGATCGGGTCGCGGGACTTATCACCAAGACCGACATCCATGGCGAAAAGCCGTTGCAGATCGTTCAGAGCCGTGGCATCCGCCGCGATGAAGTTCTGGTGGCCGACATCATGACGCCTGTGGAGCGCCTGGAAGCGGTCGACTTCACCGATCTCTCCGGCGCCCGCGTCGGTCACGTGCTGGAAACCCTGAAATCGCGCGGTCGCCAGCACGCGCTGGTGATCGAACAGGTGGATGGCCAGCAAATGGTGAGGGGCCTGCTTTCGCTGTCGCAGCTATCCAAGCAGTTGGGGGTCAGCGTCGAGACCACCGAAGTGGCCAGCACCTTCCTCGAAATCGAGCAACATCTGGCACGCGGCTGAGCGAGTTCTACCAGGACGCACGGCGCTGACGCTGCACGTTTCTAGTGCATGCGGCAGTCCAGCAAACGCAAATCCTGCCGACGCTTGCCGGGCTCGCGCGCCAACCCACGCGTCTGCCAAGGTTTTCCCGCACCGCGTCTTGTGCTCAAATCCCGGTCTTGCCCTTGCGTTGAAGCGCAGCAGCAGACCTAGACTGCGCAGCCCCTAGCCAACACATGAACATTTCCGTCAGCGACCTGATCGTCAGGTATCTCGAACGCCTCGGCATCGACACGATCTTCGGCATGCCGGGCGCGCATGTGCTGCCGATCTACGATCGCCTGCACGACTCGCAGATCAAAAGCATACTGGTCAAGCACGAGCAGGGTGCGGCCTTCATGGCGGGCGGCTATGCCCGCGTATCCCACCGCCCCGCCGCATGCATCGCCACCGCCGGTCCCGGCGCCACCAATCTCATCACCGGCATCGCCAATGCCTATGCCGACCGCCTGCCGGTGCTGGCGATCACCGGCGAAACCTCGACCTACATCTTCGGCAAAGGCGGCT
>JBAPWR010000249.1:0-3305 GCA_049283775.1 Thiobacillus sp. | reverse complement strand
CCCTTCAGCAGATAAAAAAACGGTTTGGCAAAAAGTCTTGTTGTATCGCCAAGCCCGACCGCACGGACAGCTTGGGCAGAATATGCAAAAACCCTGATTATCCGTCAGCAGGGCAGGCGGAGGCAAGCCGCCCCGGGAAGGGAGAAAAGCGCTGGATCGACAAGGGCTTGGGACGAAAACTTAAAAGCTGGCCGCAGCAGAGGGCGCTAAATTGTTTTTATTCGCCCTGCACCAGAGCTTATGCGCCGGCGGCCTTGAGCCAGTCGCGCCACAGCTGGAACAGGGCCGGACTGGCCGAGGCCACCACCGAGCGCTCCCATACGCTGGCGGTATCGAAGCTGCCCGACAGGCTGGCGAGCTGCCCGCCGGCCTCTTCCAGGATCAGCGCGCCGGCAGCGTAGTCCCATAGCTTCTGGCCGCCATGCACATAGATGTCGAAGCGCCCGGCCGCGGTATAGCACCAGTCGAGCGTGCTCGCACCGAAGTTACGCTGCGAGGCGTAGGGAGGCCACGATGCCAGGCGCCCGGCGAGCTCGCGGTCGATGCGTTTCATCTCGACGCCGGCGAGCGCACGCCGCAGTTCGGTGGCGGCCGCGCGCAGGGGCAGCGGGGTGTCATTGAGGTGGGCGCCGCAGCCGCGCTCGGCGCTGAACATCTCGTCGGCGATGGGATCGTAGACCACGCCGAGTCGGCGCTCGCCCTTGTAGAGGTAGGCTACCGAGACAGCGAAATAGGGCACGCCGGCGACAAAATTCGAGGTGCCGTCGATCGGGTCGACGCACCACAGGCCATCCCATCCGGCGTTCCAGGCATCCTGCTGCTGGGTCTCGGTCATTTCCTCGCCCAGCACCGGAACGTCGCTGATCTGCGGCAGGGCGGATTCCAGTGCCGCCTGGGTCGCCATGTCCGCCTCGGTAAACAGGCTGCCGTCGAGCTTGTGGCTGTGCGTCACCTTGAGGAAGCGCGGGGTGACCTCGCGCTGAGCGACTTCGCGAACCAGCGCCTTGACCTGTTCAAGCATGCTCATGTGCGCACGCAATAGCAGTAGACGAATTCCTGCTCCCTGCCCGCCGGGGTTTGGTGGACTTCGGTTTCATGGCGAAGCAGACGGAAAGCTGCACCAAACTCGGCGTGCAGGGTGTCGGGCGCATAACGGACGACGTCGAGTCCCGAGCACTGCAATGGGCCGCCGGGACCGAAGGTGGCGACGATGACATGTCCGCCCGGCTTGACCGCGTGCAGCACCTGCTGCACGTAGCGCGCACGATCGGCCGGGTCGGTGAGGAAATGGAACACCGCGCGATCGTGCCAGACGTCGTAGGCATTGGCCGGGAGCGACGCCTGGGTGATGTCTGCCGCGAGCCAGCCAACCTGGCTGGCGCGTGGCCCCAGACGCTTGCGGGCTTCTGCCAGGGCCGATTCGGACAGGTCGAGGACGGTGAGGTGGCGGTAGCCGGCGTCGAGCAGATTGTCGACCAGCACCGAGGCGCCGCCGCCGACGTCGATGATGCGGGCATCGAGCCCGACGCCCGTGTCACGGATCAGGCGCAGCGATGACGCGGCGTGCGGCTGGAACCAGCTGACCTCGTCGCTCGCCTTGCTGCGATAGACGGTTTCCCAGTGCTGCTGGCGATCGATCATGTCAGGCGTCCTTCCACTTGATCGAGCAGCCCATGCTGGGGATCTGCTCGACCGGGCCGCGCTGGATCAGGGCAATTTCCTTCATTGCCTCGAACAGGTCGCGGCGCACGCCCTCGGGCGCGGTTTCCTTGCGCGATTCGTCGAAGCGTCCGCGGTACTGCAGTTCGAAATCGCGGTTGAAGCCGAAGAAGTCCGGGGTGCAGACCGCACCGTAGGCCTTGGCCACTTGCTGGGTTTCGTCGATGACGTAGGGGAAGGGGAAGCCGAATTCCGCCGCCACCTTTTTCATGTTGTCGAACGAGTCCTCGGCGTAGTCGGTCGGGTCATTCGACATGATGGCGATGGCGTGGATGCCGTGTTGCCTGAGCTCGGCGAGGTCGCGCACCAGGCGCGTGCGGATCGCCTTGACGTAGGGGCAATGGTTGCAGATGAACATCACCAGCAGGCCGTTCGGCCCCATCGCGTCCTGCAACGTCCAGACCTTGCCGTCGACGCCGGGCAGACTGAAGTCGGGCGCTTTCCAGCCAAAGTCACAGACGGGGGTGGTGAGGGAAACCATGGCGTGCTCCGCAAAATTTCTGGTCAACGTCGGCATAATACCAAGATGTCCCCTCCCCGTTTCTACCTCGACCAGGTCCTCGCGCCGGGTGCCCGCCTGATGCTGCCGCCCGGGCCGGCGCGTCACGCAGCGCGGGCGCTGCGGCTGGCGCCGGGCGACGCGCTGATCCTGTTCAATGGCCGCGGCGGCGAATACACGGCGCAGATCGAGCGCATCCACAAGGAAGACGTCGCGGTACGCGTGACCGCTTACGACGATGTCGAACGTGAGTCGCGTCTGCGGGTGCTGCTGGCACAAGGCATTTCCAGCGGCGAGCGCATGGATTACACCCTGCAGAAGGCGGTCGAACTGGGGGTCGGCGCAATCCAGCCGATCGCCGCGCGACGCAGCGTGGTCAAGCTCAGCGGCGAGCGTGCCGACCGCCGCGTGGCGCACTGGCAGGGCGTGGTCAACAGCGCCTGTGAGCAATGCGGGCGCAATCACACGCCGATGGTCGCGGCACCGCTGGCGCTCGCCGACTGGCTCGGGCAGCAGCCGGCAGGTCGCCTGCTGTTCCTGTCGCCGCTGGCGGAAAATCGGCTCGCCGATCTGCCCCCGCCAACCGGGCAGCAGATCCTGGTGGCCGGTCCGGAAGGCGGGTTCGAGGCCGACGAGATCGCCGCATTGCATGCTGCCGGTGCCATTCCGCTGCGCCTGGGGCCGCGCGTGCTACGCACCGAGACGGCCGCGTTGGCTGCCCTGGCCGCGATGCAGACGCTGTGGGGCGATTTCTAGCGGCCCTGCCGGGCACTGCGCCTGGCGCGGCTTTTCTGTATCCTTCGCGGAACAAGAAAACCCCGGGTGGCCAAGGTGAAAGACACCAATAATTTCGTGCACTGGTTCCGCTCTGCCGCACCGTACATACACGGCTTCCGCGGCAAGACCTTCGTCATCGCCTTCGGCGGCGAACTGGTGGCCGACGGCGAATTCGTCCAGCTTGCCCATGACGTCAACCTGCTCAACAGCCTGGGTGTGCGGCTGGTGCTGGTGCACGGCGTGCGGCCGCAGGTCGAGGCGAGGCTGACCGAAAGCGGCACCGCGATCCGTTACGTCAATGGCCTGCGGG
>JBAPWR010000248.1:0-1858 GCA_049283775.1 Thiobacillus sp. | reverse complement strand
CAGGCCAGTGCCGGTGCTTGCCTTGAAATGGCAGCAGAAAGACCCTGGAGTCGCGCAACCATTCCCTGCGCCGTCATCGGCACCACGGCCGCGGATTTTCAGGAATGCCCGACAGTCCGGTCGGCCGGCTCCGGCGGCCGCGGATATCAGCGGCTGCGCCAGGCTGCAAGGCTGGCGTAGAGGTCGTCGAATCCGGGCAGCAGGCTGACACCATCGGTCGGCTTGCGGATCGCCTTGACGCCCGTCCCGCCTGCCCAGAGCTGCTGCGATGCGGGCAGCAGGCGGCGCAGTTCGGCGAGACCCTGCGCCGCCAGTGCCGGCGAGTAGGCCGAACTGAACGACAGGCAGACCACGTCGACCTGCTTGATCCGTGCGGCCCGCGCGATCTCGTCGATCGGGGTCTGCGGACCGAGCAGGATCGGGCACGCATCCTCGACCACCAGCAAGGCCTCGACCATCAGCAGACCGAGGGTGTGCTCCTCGCCGCTCAGCGTCGTCAGCAGCACCCGTGGAGAACCGCCGCTCGGTCCCATATTGGCGAGGGTGGTGCGAAACAGTTTTTCCAGATGCTGGGAAAACAGATGCTCCTCGAATATGCCCAGTTCGTTGCGTGACCAGGCTTCGCCGATCCTCACGATCAGCGGGGCAACGATGTCCTGGACAAAAGAGGCCAGTCCGCGCTTGGCGACCTCGCGGTAGAAATGCCGCTCGAGCAAGTCGCTGTCGTGGTTCCTGACCAGATCCATCCACAGGTCGAGGTCTTCGGCAAGCGCACCGACAACGCTGGGGGCGCGGCTGTCATCCAGCGCCAGCAAGGACGCATCGTCGAGCGCGAGCAGCTTGCCGGGGCGATGTCCGCGATCGATCAGGCGCTTGATCTGGGTCAGCCGGCGGACCTGTTCCGGGTCGTAAAGACGTTCGCCATTGGCATCGCGCTGCGGGGTCGGAAACCCGTAGCGGCGCTCCCACACACGCAGCGTGTCCTTGGACAGGCCGGTCTCCCGTTCCACCGAGGCGATGGGCAAGCCGCGAGCACTTAGCGAGCCGGACAAGGAATTCAAAGTAACCATTATTGTCTTAGACAAATACTTGACAGAGGGATTTTATTCGCCTAATTTAAGCACATGTCCAGCGTTTGCCCAAGACAAATGAACACATCGAACCTGCCCCTGTTGCTTTCCGTCCTCACCGTCCTGGCCTCGCTCCCGGCCTCGGCCGCGCTTCGCCAGGCGGACATGAACTTCAGCTGCGCCTCGCCGGCGCCTGCTCCAACGCTGGCGGAGGATTACCTGTTCTATCACGGCCTGGTCTCGCCGCATGCCCCCAAGCTCGGCCAGCCGGCGCCTCATCCCCGATGCAACCGCAGCAAGGTGATCCGCACATGAAAACCCTCCTATTCTCCGCCGCCATGCTGGTCTCCAGCTTCGCCCACGCCGCCGCGCCCTGTCCGCCGCTGCTGAATCACAGCCTCAAGGACATCGACGGAGTCCAGCAGAATCTTTGCGACTACGCCGGCAAGGTGGTGCTGGTCGTCAACACCGCCAGCCAGTGCGGCTACACCGGCCAGTACAAAGGCCTGCAGGCGCTCTACGACAGGTACGGCAAGCAGGGACTGGTGGTGCTGGGCTTTCCCGCCAACGACTTCGGCAGCCAGGAGCCGGGCAGCGATGCCACCATCAAGGATTTCTGCGAGAGCAACTACGAAGTCGACTTTCCGCTGTTTTCCAAAGTGGGTGTTACCGCCCGCAATGCCAATCCCTTCCACGAAGGCTTGGCGAAAGCCACCGGCCAGCGGCCGCAGTGGAACTTCCACAAATCCCTGATCGACCGCAGCGGCACGCGGGTGCTCTCCTTCGCC
>JBAPWR010000247.1:0-15928 GCA_049283775.1 Thiobacillus sp. | reverse complement strand
GGATCAGGCTCCACGCCGGTTTCCTGCAAGATCTGGCGGCTGATGCGGTTCATCTTGTTGATGGTCTCGATCATATGCACCGGAATGCGGATGGTGCGTGCCTGGTCGGCGATCGAACGCGTGATCGCCTGGCGGATCCACCAGGTGGCGTAGGTCGAGAACTTGTAGCCGCGCCGGTATTCAAATTTTTCCACCGCTTTCATCAGGCCGATGTTGCCTTCCTGGATCAGGTCGAGGAACTGTAGGCCCCGGTTGGTATATTTCTTGGCGATGGAAATCACCAGACGCAGGTTGGCCTCGATCATTTCGCGCTTGGCGCGGCGTGCCTTGGCTTCACCGGTGGACATCTGCTTGTTGATGTCCTTCAGGCTCTTGATCGGAAGGCCGACCCTTTCTTCCAGGGCGGCAAGCTCTTCCTGGTGGGCTTTCACTTCGTACTGAACCCGAGCCAGGGTCGAGCAATAGGCCTTCTTGGCGGCAATTTCCTTGTCCAGCCAGTTGAGGTTGGTCTCGTTGCCGGGGAAGGCCTTGATGAAGTGCGCACGCGGCATCCCGGAACGGGTGACGCAAAACTCCATGATCTTGCGCTCATGCGAGCGAACCTCTTCGACCGCGTTGCGAATCTGCTCGCACAGGGCATCGACTTGGCGCACCGAGAAGCGGATCGCCATCAGCAGCTCGGTGACTTCAGCTTGTGCCTTGCTGTACTGGGCGCTGCCGAGGCCGTATTTGGCAAGCGCGGTTTGTGATTTCTTGTAGGCCTTGCGAATGTAGTCGAACTGCGCCAGGGCTTCGGTTTTCAACTGGGCGAGGTTGGCTGCGGCAATTTCTGCCTTGGCGTCATCGTCGTCCTCGTCCTCGCTGTCGTCGTCGCTGCTGGTGTCCTCTTCGGCCTCGGTTTCCTCGGCCTCTGCCTCGACCGTGACGAAGCCGTCAACGAGTTCGTCGACGCGCATCTCGCCTTTCTCGATCTTGGTTGCCATATCGAGGATTTGCTGGATGGTGATCGGACACGAGGAAATCGCCTGCACCATGTGGCGCAGGCCCTCTTCGATCCGCTTGGCGATTTCGATCTCGCCTTCGCGCGTCAGCAATTCGACCGAGCCCATTTCGCGCATGTACATGCGTACCGGGTCGGTGGTCCGGCCGAACTCCGAGTCGACCGTGGTCAGCGCCTGCTCGGCTTCGGCGACCACGTCCTCGTCGGCGACAGCGGGAGCGGCCTCCTGCATCAGCAGGGTCTCGGCATCCGGTGCCTCGTCATAGACCTGGATGCCCATGTCGTTGATCATGCTGATCACGCCTTCGATCTGTTCAGCGTCCAGCACTTCGTCAGGCAGGTGGTCGTTGATTTCGGCGTAGGTCAGGAATCCTCGTTCCTTGCCGAGTATGATCAGATTCTTGAGCTGCGTGCGACGCGCCTCAGCCTCGACAGGCGTCAACTCTTTCAGGGGCAGCAGGGCCTCGGCTTTCTTGGCGCCGCCGCCCGGTTTTCTTCCACGTACAGCCACAGAATTTCTCCGCTTAATAGGTCAGTCCAAGCTATGAGCCGGGCTGAAAAAAATCGTTCAAAAACCGGCAATTATACTGCAAACGAGGCGTTTGTCTGCGCGCATGCTTGAAGCTAGGAATGTGCCAGCTGAGCCAGTTCATGACGTTCGTCAGCGTTCAGGCTCGCCAGGGGGCGCGCTGCCAGTTCCTGCAACCGGCGGCGGCGCCAGTCGTCGCGTAGCTGCCGCACCACCCCGTCGAACTCGGCGTTCCAGTCCCAAGTGTGGTCTTTGTCAAGCAATTCGGCCATCAGTTCATCGATAAGCGACTCCAGGGCGCTGCCGCGTGCGGCCTCGGAAAGAGAAGGTATTCCTCTGATTTGCAGAGGTTTCAACCAGGCGAGCAGCTCGTTCATATGCTCGGCCATCGGGTCAGCCGGGTCGAGCCAGGCCGCTTCAATCTCGGCCGCACGCTGCGGGTTCATCAGCAGGGTTCGCGCCAGGCTTCGCATGCGTGAAGGGGCCGGGCGCCGGCTTGTGCGGACGCGAGGGCTAGGGGCTCGCGGCACTGCCAGGCCAAACATGGCGAGTTCGTCCGGCTGCAGTCCGGCGATATCGGCAATCTGCCGACGGACCAGGGTAGACAACAGGGGGGCGGCGATCCGATCAAGCAACGGCTTGGCTTCCTTGAGAAAAGCCGCGCGTCCTTCCTGCGTCTCCAGTTTGCGTTCGCGGGCCAGTTCTCGTACCAGAAAGGCGGACAAGGGCACCGTCTCGGCATCGAGCAGTTGCATGAAGGCTTCTCGACCATGGGTCCGGATGAAGCTGTCGGGATCTTCGCCCTCGGGCAGGAACAGGAAGCTGACTTCCTTGCCGTCCTGTAGTGATTCAAGGGTGTTTTCCAATGCGCGCCACGCCGCCTTGCGCCCGGCATTGTCGCCGTCGAAGCAGTAGATCAGTCGATCGCTGTGGCGCATCAGGGTGCGTGCATGGATCGGGGCCGTCGCGGTACCGAGCGTGGCGACCGCGAACTCCACCCCGTGCTGGGCCAGTGCGACCACGTCCATGTAGCCTTCCACCACGATGACGCGTCCAGCCGTCTTGATGGCGCCGCGCGCCTCGAACAGTCCATAGATTTCCGATCCCTTGTGGAATAACGGGGTTTCCGGCGAATTGAGGTATTTAGGCTCGCCCTCGCCGAGTACACGCCCGCCAAATCCGATGATCTGTCCCTTGAGGTTGCGGATCGGGAACATGATGCGGTCACGGAATCGGTCATAGCGCCCGTGCTCGCCATCTATGACCAGTCCCGCTGCGGCCAGGGCCTCGTTCCGGTAGTCGGTGAAAACCTGCTTGAGCGGCGAGCCGTCGGGTGCGTAGCCGATCCCGTAGCGTGCCGCGATCTTTCCCGTCAGGCCGCGCCCCTTGAGGTAGTCAATGGCGCGCGGACTCTGCTTGAGTTGTTGTCGATAGAAATGAGCGGCCTGTTCAAGCGCTTCCCACAGCGCGGGCGGTGGCTTCGGGCGGTCCTGTTCCTGGGCGGATTCGGGAACTGGCAGACCGGCATCCTGGGCCAGTGCGGCCACGGCATCGCGAAAGCTCATGTGCTCGTATTCCATAAGGAAACTGATGGCGGTGCCGTGCGCGCCACATCCAAAGCAGTGGTAGAACTGCTTGGTCGGACTGACGGTGAAGGAAGGGGTCTTCTCGCTGTGGAAAGGGCAGCAGGCCTGGTAGTTCTGCCCGGCCTTTTTCAGCGGCACGCGCCGGTCGATGACGTCGACGATGTCGACGCGGGCGAGCAGGGTGTCGATGAAATCGCGCGGGATCATGGTTGCTGCATGATAAACCCGGGCAGGCGCCGGGTGGGACTCAGCCCGTGAGGCGGGTTTTGATCAGGGACGATACTTGTCCCATGTCGGCGCGGCCTGCGAGACGGGGCTTCAGCAGCCCCATGACCTTGCCCATGTCGCGGGCAGAAGTGGCGCCGGATTCGGCGATTGCAGCCGCGACCGCGGCTTCAATTTCGGCGCTGGAAAGTTGTTCGGGAAGGTAGGTTTGCAGAACGGCAAGTTCAGCCTGTTCTGCCGCGACCAGGTCGTCACGGCCGGCAGCCTGGAACTGGCTGATGGAGTCCTTGCGTTGCTTGATGAGTTTTTCGACGATGCCGGTGACCGCGGCATCGTCCGCTTCGTTGCGCTCATCGACTTCTTTTTGCTTGATCGCAGCCAGCAGCAGGCGAACGGTGCCCAGGCGAACCGTGTCCCTGGCCCGCATGGCGGACTTCATGTCCTCCGAGATGCGGGCCTTGAGTGTCATTTGCAGTGAGGGGTGGCGGATCGAGAACTCAATCCGGCCGGATCAATACAGCTTGGGAGGAAGTTGTTGACCACGCAGGCGCTTGCTTTGGCGCTTGACCGCGGCAGCCAGCTTGCGCTTGCGCTCGGCGGTGGGCTTTTCGTAGAACTCGCGCGCGCGCAGTTCGGTCAGCAGGCCGACTTTTTCGATCGAACGCTTGAAGCGGCGCAGGGCGACATCAAACGGCTCGTTTTCCTTGACTTTAACGTGAGGCATTTTGCGGTTGGCTTCCTGGGAAGGCGAAAAACGCGAATAATAGCAAGCCCTGCAGATTTTTTCCAGTCCCCTGTTCATGCTGGTTCTAGGCGTCGAATCCTCCTGCGATGAAACCGGTGTCGCCCTCTACGACAGCGAGCGCGGCCTGCTCGGGCATGCATTGCATTCGCAGATCGCCATGCACAACGACTATGGCGGCGTGGTGCCGGAACTGGCGTCGCGTGACCATATCCGCCGGCTATTGCCTTTGACACGTAAGGTTCTGGCCGAGAGTGGTCGCCAACTGACGGATATCGACGGCATCGCCTATACCCAGGGTCCGGGATTGGCCGGTGCGCTGCTGGTGGGGGCCGGCATGGCGCGGGCGCTCGCTTATGCGCTGGACATTCCGGCAATCGGGATCCATCACCTCGAAGGCCACATGCTGTCGCCGTTGATTTCCGACACGCCCCCGGCGTTTCCCTTCGTCGCCCTGCTGGTATCGGGCGGCCATACGCAATTGATGCTGGTTTCCGGAGTGGGACGCTACACCCTGCTGGGTGAGACTTTGGACGATGCCGCAGGCGAAGCATTCGACAAGACTGCGCAGTTGCTTGGGTTGGGCTACCCGGGTGGGCCCGCCCTGTCGCGACTGGCTGCGAACGGCGATCCGAACCACTTCAGTCTGCCGCGGCCGATGCTTAATTCGGGGGGGTTCGATTTCAGTTTCAGCGGGTTGAAGACCGCAGTACTGACGCTGGTGCGCAAACAGGGTCTGGATCAGGCCGCGGATATTGCCGCGGCTTTCCAGGCGGCGGCGGTCGACGTGCTGGTCGGCAAGAGCCTGGCAGCGTGCCGGCACAGTACGGCCGAACGTCTGGTGGTCGCCGGCGGGGTGGGTGCCAACTCGCGCTTGCGTGAACAATTGACGCGTGAAGCCATGGCCGATGGCGTAGAGGTGTTCTATCCGCGGCTGGAGTTCTGCACTGACAATGGCGCGATGATTGCATTCGCCGGTGCCCAGCGAATGCTGCATGCACCGGAAGACTTGGGTTTTCCTGTCCTGCCGCGCTGGGATCTCGCTGCGCTGCCGGCGGTATGAGCTAGCGTACGAACGGAAACGCGTCGCGCACCCATTCGAGCAATTGTTCGCTGCCTGTCAGGCGAGCGATCTGATCGGGGAACAGCAGAAATCCCACCGCCGCCAGCAACAGGCATACCAGGATCAATGTGCCGAACATGCTTTCCGGACGCAGCACGCCCCAGTAGCGGCTGACCAGAAACAGCGTGTCCTTCTTGTGCTCGGACATCAACATCCAGCGACGCAGCAGCTTGACGGCGAGGTAGGCGGCATAGCCACCGGCGAGCGAGGTAAAGACGATGCGGAAAATGGCGAACAAATCCATGCCACCACCCATGTACTGGTGGTAGGCCCAGGAGATGAAGCCCAGCGACAGTGAAGCCAGGATGGCGACCGCGACATTGATGAACAGCCGCCGGCGCTCGCGCGCAAGATCGCGCTGGCGCTCGATGAAGAAGCCGTCGATTTCCTGCTTCAGATACTCGACTTTTTCCTGCACCAGCAGCGAAATCTCGCTCTTGGCGCGAACGATGCGCGCGTCCAGCAGGGTGCCCATGCGTTCGCCGGCGTAATCCACCAGTTCGCGCACGTCGTCCTTGGTGAACTGCCGCTGCGAATGAAGCTCTTCGGATATCTTGTCGAGCTTGGCGTCGATTTCCTGGCTGGCACGCCAGATGACGTCCTTTAGTTCGGTGCCAGCATGTTCGACACCTTCCTTGACTACCCCCGACAAGCGATCGCCGGCGCGATCGATGGCTTCGCGCGACACCTCGGCGAGGCTGTCGCGCGCGTGTTCGATGGTTTTATCGAATAGGGCCATGGATTCAGGACTTCTTGCCGATGCGTGTCTCTTGGCCTGCCAGCAGCTTGAGGATGTTGCTCTTGTGGCGATAGATCAGCAGAAGCGAGATCACCAGCACGGCGGTTGCTGCATTGCCCCAACCCATCAGCAGCCCGGCATAGACCGGCGCCAGGATAGCGGTAGTGAGCGCGGAAAGCGAGGAAATGCGCACCAGCAGTGCCATGACGATCCAGGTCGCCAGGCAGGCCAGCCCAAGCCAACCATTGAAACCGATCAACACGCCGAGCGCCGTGGCGACCCCTTTGCCGCCCTTGAAGGCGAAAAACACCGGAAACAGATGGCCGATGAACACCGCCAGCCCGCACAGCAGTACGACATCTTCAGGGAGGCCGAAGACGGGTGCCAGCGCACGCGCCAGGAGTACCGCCAGCAAACCCTTCAGCGCGTCGCCGAGCAGGGTCAGTGCCGCTGCGCTCTTGCGTCCGCTACGCAGGACGTTGGTGGCGCCCGGATTGCCCGAACCATAGGCGCGCGGGTCGGGTAGCTTCATCAGCCGGCTGATGATGACGGCGAACGATAGCGAACCCAGCAGATAAGCGACAGCAATAAACAACAGCGTGGACATATGTCAGTAGAATCGCAGGTTTTTCGGATCGCCCCGCAAGCGGGCGCAGCGTCATGGATATCTTGTTTTTGCGGGACTTTCGACTCGATCTCATTATCGGCATATACGAATGGGAACGCAAAGTGCCGCAGCCGATCCGCCTCGACCTGGAAATCGGCCTGCCCGACAACAAGGCGGCGGGAACCGACAACGTTGCCGATACCATCGATTACGGGGCGGTCGCGCAGCGGGTCAAGGATTATCTGCACAATGCGCCGCAGCCGATCACCCTGGTTGAGTCGGTGGCCGAGCGCGTCGCCGAGATCGTGCTGCACGAATTTGGCTCGCCCTGGGTGAAGGTTTCGGTCACCAAGTTCGCCATCGTGCCCGGCATCAAGGAACTCGGCATCACCATCGAGCGCGGCTCGCGTTCGTGAGTCCGGAACAGATTGCCGCCACCGCGGCGATCCTGCTGACGGCTTACGTCATTCGCGGCATTACCGGTTTTGGCTCGGGGCTGATTTCGGTTCCATTGCTGGCGCTTTTCTTACCCCTGCAGTTTGTCGTGCCGCTGATTCTTCTGCTGGATTTCACTGCTTCGATCATCATCGGCGGGCTGACGGTACGACGGGTGCAGTGGGGCGAAGTCGGGGTGCTGATTCCATTCGGCCTGGTCGGTGTCGCCGTCGGCACCAGCCTGCTGGTCAATCTGCCGAAAACCCCGATGCTGGTTACCCTGGCCGTGTTCGTCCTGGTATTTGCGCTGCGCAGCCTGATGAACCTGCATGGCAGCAAGCCGATTTCGCGCTGGTGGGCGATTCCGGCCTCGTTGACCGGCGGCACGGTGGGCGGCCTGTTCGGGACCGGCGGTCCGCCCTATATCATTTATCTTGCGCACCGCGTTCCACACAAGAGCGATTTGCGCGCGACGCTGTCGGTATTGTTTTTCACCGAGGGGCTGGCACGTATCGTCAGTTTCCTGCTGGCCGGACTGCTGATGACAGCCGAGGTCTGGTTTGCCTACTTCGCTGCGCTTCCGGTCGTTCTGGCCGCCTTGTACGCGGGCGGGCACGTCCACGTCGGCCTCAGCCAGGAGCGGATGACGCGGCTGGTCGGTCTGCTTTTGCTGGTGTCCGGCTTGTCGCTGCTGATCAAGGCGATGAACGTCTAACAAGGAGGACTGTTCGATGGAGGACATGAATGCGCTCTACTTCCATTCGCAGACGTATTCCGGCCTGCAATCCGGAACGCGGCTGATCGTTCTGGGCGCAGTGCATGGCAACGAAACCTGCGGCACTCGGGCGATCGAGCGAGTGGCGCAAGAGATCCGCGCGGGCAGCCTGCGGCTGGTGACTGGCAGCGTCACCTTCGTTCCGGTGACCAATCCGCTTGCCTACGCCAGGCAACAGCGCATGGGAGACCGCAACCTCAACCGCAATCTCTTTCCGACCGATCGACCGCAGCAGTTCGAGGATCATGTCGCCAACTGGCTTTGCCCCCTGCTGGCACAGCATGATGCGCTGCTCGACCTGCATTCTTTCCATACTGGCGGCGAGCCCTTTGTCATGCTCGGACCGGAGAACAACAGCGGAATGCTGGAGCCGTTCGCGCGTGCTGCCGAGGAGGAGTCGCTTGCGCGACATCTGGGGGTGCGACGCTTTGTCGATGGCTGGCTCGACACCTATGCGCTTGGGGTGGAGCTTCGCGCGGCACTGGCCCGCAACAGAGCCGAAGCGGATGCCTCACATACCGACTTGCGCTACGGCGTCGGCACGACCGAGTACATGCGCAGTGTCGGCGGCTACGGACTGACGCTGGAATGCGGCCAGCATGACGAGCCCGCGGCGCCGCATATTGCGTATCGGGCCATTCGCAATGCCTTGGCCCACCTCGGCATCAGCGGCGGGACCGTGCCCGTTCCAGTCGCGGACAGCGAGGCGTTGCGGCTTTACAGGGTGGTGGACAAGCACCATCCGGATGACCGGCTCAGCCGGGACTGGGCGAGCTTCGACCGGATCAGCGCGGGTGATTTGATTGGCGTTCGCCATGATGGCACGCAGGTCCAGGCCGATTGCGACGGCTATCTCGTCTTCCCCAATCCCAATGCCCAGCCTGGGCAGGAATGGTTCTACCTGGCGAAACCGGGCGAGAGGATCTGAGGCTTGATTAAAAAAGACCGGCGGGTATGATTTAACAATCGATAACTGAAAAAAGGATCAGGCATGTTGCATGAAGTAAGCGGCGATATTCTTCTCTCTCGGGCAGCTGTGATTGCGCATGGTGTGTCGCCAAACGATGCGCACGATCAGGGACTTGCGCTTTCGTTGCGGGAGAACTGGCCCTCCATGTACAAGGATTTCCGTCACTATTGCCAGACTACCCATCCCAAGGCGGGTGGCATTTGGTCTTGGGCTGGCGCCGATGGCAAGCGCGTGGTTTCGCTGTTCACCCAGGATGCCGCTTACGACCACGGTGCCAAACCTGGCCGAGCAAGCGGGCAGAACCTCAATCACGCACTGAAAGCGCTGCGCAAGTGGCTGGAAGAAGAGAAGGTCGAGAGCCTTGCGATGCCCCGCCTGGCAACAGGGGTGGGCGGCATGGACTGGTCCGAGGTACTGCCTTTGATCGAAAAGCATCTGGGCGATCTCGCCATCCCGATCTATCTGTATGTGACGTTCCACAAGGGAGAGCAGGCCAGCGAGCCGGTCTGAACGCATCTCCAGATGGGTCAGGAAATAACCCGCACAAGTTTCTCGGACGCGGATTTTCAGCGTTTCCACGAATGCTTGTCGGACGAAACCAGAATCCTGTCGAGGATCGCCGCGGATGGCGGCTTTTCTGACCCACGCTACGTTGCCGGCTTCGAACTCGAAGCCTGGTTGCTGGACCATGCCGGGTTTCCCAACCCGGTCAACCGGCGCTATCTGCGCACCCTGAACGACCCGCTCGTCGTCCCGGAGTTGTCGCTATTCAATGTCGAGCTGAACGCACCCCCGGTCGAGATGCGCCCCGGCGCGCTGGCTCATCTCGAAGCCTCGTTGCGCAAGACCTGGGATTCCTGCCAGCAGGTGGCTCATGGCATGGATACGGTCCTGGCCATGATCGGCATCCTGCCCACCATCCGTAATGAAGACCTCTGCCTGGCGAACATTTCGGCGATGAAACGCTACGACGTGCTCAACGCGCAGGTATTGCAGCAACGCGGTGGTGCCCCGGTGCATATCGATATTCAGGGCCAGGATCACCTGTCTCTCGATCGCCAGGATGTCATGCTGGAAGCCGCGACCACCTCGTTCCAGTTGCACCTGCAAGTGCCGTTCGAGTTCTCCGCGCGCTATTTCAACGCCAGCCTCGTTACCTGTGCGCCCCTGCTGGCCGCAGCGGTCAACTCCCCGCTGCTGTTCGGGCACCGGCTATGGCAGGAGACCCGGGTACCATTGTTCGAGCAATCGGTGGAAGTTGGCGGCTATGCCGGCCTGGTCGATCCCGATATTCGCCGGGTGACCTTCGGTCGGGGGTATGTGTCAGGCAGCCTGCTGGAACTCTTCGATGAGAATCTGCAGCATTATCCGGTGCTGCTGCCCATGCCGCAGGGCGAGGATCCGTCGAGACTGCCCCATGTGCGCTTGCATAACGGCTCGATCTGGCGCTGGGTTCGGCCGCTGATCGGCTTCGATGCCGCGGGGCGCGGTCATGTGCGTCTGGAACAGCGTGTTTTGCCGAGCGGTCCGACCGTGCTCGACATGGCGGCCAACGCCGCGTTCTATTTCGGTCTCGCCCATGCCCTGGCCGGGGCGCAGCATGCAGTGGAATGCGACTTGCCGTTTGCCGATGTTCGCGCCAATTTCTATGCGGCGGCGCGCCAGGGCCTGGATGCCGAACTGACCTGGACGGACGGCAGACGGCATTCGGCGCGTGAGCTCATTTTGCAGGAGTGTCTGCCCCTGGCACGTCAGGGATTGCGTGAATTCGGCCTGCCTGAAGACGAGGTCGAGCATGGACTGGGCGTATTGGAGACCCGGGTGCGCAGTGGTCAAACCGGTGCGCAATGGCAGTTGCGGCATCTGCAAAACGTGGGGGGAGATGTGCATCGGATGATGATGGACTATCTGGAAAACCAGCGCGCCGGTGCGCCCGTGCACGAGTGGGCAATCTGATGCTGACGCAATACGACTCGCTGCCTGCGGGCTTGCTCGATTTGCCGGCCGGGCGCCTGCACGAACTGCTTCCCGGACCGAGCTTGATTCATCTGCCAGGGCGGCGGTCAGAGCCGCTGTTCGTTTCGGTGCTGCTGCATGGCAACGAGGATACCGGCTGGCAGGCGGCGCAATCGGTGCTGGAAAAATTCCAGTCGGCCGAACTGCCGCGAGCGATGTCGCTGTTCATCGGCAATCTCGAGGCGGCGCGTGCCGGACTGCGGCGCCTCGATCACCAGCCCGACTACAACCGGGTCTGGCCGGGCGGTGAAGCCACGCAGAATGCCGAGGGCGAAGTCATGCGCCAGGTCGTGGACGAAATGCGCCGGCGTGGGGTCTTTGCCAGCATCGATATCCACAACAACACCGGGCTCAATCCGCACTATGCCTGCGTCAATCGTCTCGATCCGCATTTTCTCCATCTCGCGACGCTGTTCTCGCGCATCGTCGTCTATTTCATCCGGCCGCAGGGGGTGCAGTCGGCGGCGTTTGCCGAGTTCTGCCCTTCGGTGACGGTGGAGTGCGGCAAGCCTGGCACCCCGGGCAGCGTCGAGCACGCGGCCGCATACATCGAGGCCTGCCTGCATCTGTCCGAATTTCCGGCACACCCGGTGGCGCCGCATGACATCGATCTGTTTCATACCATCGCCACAGTCAAGGTGCCGGATGAGGTCAGCTTCGACTTCGGCTCAGCCGATGCGGACATCAGATTCGTTCCCGAGCTGGATCACTACAATTTCCGCGAACTCAGTCGCGGTGAACTGCTCGGCCGGCTCGCTGCCGGCAGCCAGGCGCGCCTGAACGTGCTGGATGAACGTGGGGAGGATGTCGGGGCGCGCCTGTTCGACTACCGGGCCGGCGAGATCGCGCTCAGGCAAGCCTTGATGCCGGCAATGCTGACTCGCGACGAGCGGGTGATCCGTCAGGATTGCCTGTGCTACCTGATGGAGCGGATCAGCCTGCCCTGAGTCTTCAGGTCACCCGCGCGGGTGATGCGCTGCATGCAGCTGCTTCAGTCTTTCGCGCGCGACGTGGGTGTAGATCTGCGTGGTGGAGATGTCGGCATGTCCCAGCAGCATCTGCACCACGCGCAGATCTGCGCCATGATTGAGCAGATGCGTGGCAAAGGCATGGCGCAAGGTATGCGGCGACAGCGGATGGGTCAGCCCCGCGGCACGGGCATGTCGCTTGATCAGGTACCAGAAGGCCTGACGCGTCATGGCGGCGCCGCGGGCAGTGACGAAGAGCTGGTCGCACTGCATTCCTTCCATCAGCGCCGGGCGTGCTTGCTGCAGATAGCGCCCGACCCAGTTCACCGCTTCCTCGCCCAGCGGCACCAGCCGCTCCTTGCTGCCCTTGCCGGTGACGCGCAACACTCCGGCATCGAGGCTGACAGCGGTCAGTCTCAGTCCGACCAGTTCCGACACACGCAATCCGGTGGCGTACAAAACTTCGAGCATGGCGCGATCGCGCAATCCCAGGGCGGTATCGGCGTCCGGAACATCCAGAAGCGCCTCTACCTCCGCTTCGCTCAGGGACTTGGGCAGGGAGCGCGGAAGCTTCGGGCTGTCGAGATTGAGCGTGGGGTCGCTGGCGACGAGGTTTTCCCGCAACAGATAGCGATAGAATCGCTTCAGCGACGAGGTGTAGCGTGCCGCGCTACGGGGGCGAGTTTTGCGGGCGAAGCGCCAGGCCAGGTAGGCCTCGATGTCACCCGGAGCGACAGCGATGAGTTCACTGCTGCGGTCCTTCGCCAGCCAGTCGCCGAAAGCCTTGAGGTCGCGTCGATACGCTGCCAGCGTCAGGTCGGCGAGGCCGTCTTCGAGCCACAGGGCGTCGCAGAAGCAGTCAATCAGCGCGTCGTTAACCGGTTTGGGCATCACGTCTCCTCCCTCACCCGCTTGCGGGAGAGGGTTGGGGAGAGGGGACGCGCGGCTCGAGCGTGGGTGGATTTTCATGCGCAAGCAGCCAGTTCTTGAAATCCAGCGGTGCGCCCGATGCGGCATGCATGAAACCGCCGAGCCCTTTTGCGGATACGACCCGGTGACAGGGAATGAGGATGGGCAGGGGGTTGGCGCCGCATGCCTGGCCGACCGCACGCGCAGCCGTGCCAAGGTGGCTGGCCAGCGCGCCATAGGTCGTCGGCTTGCCCGGTTCGACTTCCATCAAAGCGCGCCAGACGCGCAACTGAAACGGAGTGCCAGCTGGCTCGAACGGCAGTTCGAATCGATACGCTGGATTGCGCCAATAGGCAGCCAGTTCGTTTGCCAGCCGCCGGACGCGTTTGTCGTGCATCGCGGTGGGTCGGGCTGCCTCGGGCAGGAAATCCAGCCGCGTCAGCACCGTGCCGCTGAAGCAGGCACCGAGGTGGCAGAACGGGGCGGCGAGAATCGCATCGTAAGGCTGGTGGGGCATCGCACTATTCTAGCTGCGTAAAAGCACAACGCCCTCCGAAGAGGGCGTTGCAGGGCCGGGCCGGGAACCTTACTCGGCTGCCTTGGCTGCCGCCTTGCGGGCGGGCAGTTTTTCCTTGATGCGGGCAGACTTGCCGGAA
Organism: Thiobacillus sp.; assembly: GCA_049283775.1. Classification (GTDB taxonomy): domain Bacteria; phylum Pseudomonadota; class Gammaproteobacteria; order Burkholderiales; family Thiobacillaceae; genus Thiobacillus. The sequence continues at coordinate 2,648 of JBAPWR010000247.1, read as the reverse complement.
CGCTCGCGCAGGTAGTAAAGCTTGGCGCGGCGCACGTCGCCACGGCGCTTGATCTCGATCGCTGCAACCAGCGGCGAGTAGGTCTGGAAGGTACGCTCGACACCCTCGCCAGCGGAAATCTTGCGCACGGTGAACGCCGAATTGAGGCCGCGGTTGCGCTTGCCGATGACCACGCCTTCGTAGGCCTGGAGACGCTCGCGGTTGCCTTCCTTGACCTTGACTTGAACCACGACGGTATCGCCGGGGGCGAAGTCGGGGATGGTCTTGCCCAGGCGGGCGATTTCTTCCTGTTCCAGTTGTTCGATGATATTCATGGTGGTTTCCTTAAACCGGGCGTCATAGGTAGGCCGATCGGCAGACGTAACGCCATTCAACATTGGTCTCACGGGGAGACCGCTTCATTCTCGCTGCCGCTCACCGGGGTGACGCGGCTTCGAGTAAATCCTTTTCCTGCGGCGAGAGGCCGCGCTTTTCCAGCAAGTCCGGACGATGCTGTTGCGTCAGCAACAGGCTCTGCTGCAGGCGCCAGCGGGCGATGTCCGAATGGTTGCCGCCCTTGAGCACAGCAGGCGCCGCCTCACCCTGCCACACCTCCGGCCGGGTGTAGTGCGGACAGTCGAGCAGGCCGTCCGCAAACGACTCCTCGACTGCCGAATCGGCATCGTTCAACGCCCCCGACAATTGCCTGATCAGTGCATCCATCAGCGCCAGTGCCGGCAGTTCGCCGCCGGAGAGGATAAAGTCGCCAAGCGAAATTTCCTCATTCACGCGGCGCTGCAACAGGCGCTCGTCTATCCCTTCGTAGCGTCCGCACAACAACACCAGTGACGGCTGGTCTTTCAATTGCATCACCCGCTGATGGGTCAGCGGTCGGCCGCGCGGCGAGAAATGCACCACCCATGGTGTCAAATTCTCCGCGGCCAGTTCCCGCTGCACCGCATCCAGGGCCCGGTCCAGGGGCTCGGCCAGCATCACCATTCCGGGGCCGCCCCCATATGGCCTGTCGTCTACCGTGCGGTGCGGATCATCGGTGAAATCGCGCGGATTCCACGCCTTGAACCGATACAAACCGCGATCCAGCGCCCGCCGGGTGATGCCGTAATCCAGTACGGCATCGAACATCTCCGGGAACAGCGTCAGCGCATCGAAGCGCATCAGTAGTCTTCGCCCCAGTCCACCTCGATCGTTGCGCCTTCCAGGTCGACCTTGCCGACAATCGCCGCGACGAAAGGGATCAGGTGTTCGCGCTTGCCCTTGATCACCAGCACGTCGTGGGCGCCGGACTCCATCAGGCTGTCCACCTTGCCGAGGATCACGCCTTCGCGGTTCACCGCTGTCAGGCCGATCAGGTCCGACCAGTAGTATTCGTTCTCTTCCGGCGGCGGCAGATCGCTGCGCGCCACCGAGACTTCCTGTCCGCGCAGGGCGTAGGCCGAATCGCGGTCATCCACGCCGTCCAGTTTGGCGACCAGGGCATTGCCATGCTCCTGTACCGCCTCGACAGCGAAGTGCGTGTGCTGCTCGCCGCGTCCTACGCGCCAGGATTCGAAGTCCATCAATGCGCCGGGGTCTTCGCTGAAGGGCTGAACCTTGACCCAGCCCTTGACACCGAACGGGGCGGCGATGCGCCCCATCACGACCCAGTCGCCGTGCGGCTTCAAATCAGGCAGCGACTTTGCCCTGCTGCTTGACCAGGCGCGCGACGGTGTCGGAAAGCTGGGCGCCATTGCTGGTCCAGTAGCTGATCCGCTCCTGGTCGAGACGAACGGCCTCGGCGCCTTCGGCTGCAACCGGGTTGTAGAAGCCGACGCGCTCGATGAAGCGGCCGTCACGACGGCAGCGCGAATCGGCTACGACCACGTTGTAGAAAGGACGGTTTTTTGCGCCGCCGCGAGAAAGACGAATAACGACCATGATTCAACCCACCGGTAAACGGAGAAAACCGCGAATTATACTCAAAAACATCCGCTTGGCCAGTGGCTTGCTTCAGCGCATGCCCGGCATCACGCCCTTCATCCCGCGCATCATCTTGGACAGGCCGCCTTTGCCCATCATCTTCATCATCTTCTGGGCCTGTTCGAATTGCTTGAGCAGCTTGTTGATTTCCTGCACCTGCACCCCGGCACCGGCAGCGATGCGGCGCTTGCGCGAGGCCTTGATGATTTCAGGCTTGCGCCGTTCCAGCGGAGTCATGCTGTTGATGATGCCTTCGATGCGGTTGATCGCTTTTTCGTCTGCGCCGGCAGGCATCGGCATCTGTCCTGCGCCCGGCAGCTTGTCCATCAGCGCCGACAATCCACCCATCTTGCGCATCTGCTGGATCTGGCCTTTGAAGTCCTCGAGGTCGAAATCCTTGCCTTTCTTGACCTTGTCGGCGAGTTTCTTGGCTTCGGCCAGGTCGACCGAGGTCTGCGCCTGCTCGATCAGCGACAGTACGTCGCCCATGCCGAGAATGCGCGAGGCCATGCGTTCCGGGTGGAAAGGTTCGAGTCCGCTGGGCTTTTCGCCGACACCGATGAATTTGAGCGGCTTGCCGGTGATCTGCCGCACCGACAGCGCGGCGCCGCCACGGGCATCGCCATCGAGCTTGGTGAGCACCACACCGGTGAGGCCGGCGGCGCTGGCGAAGGCCATGGCCTGCCGCAGGC
>JBAPWR010000246.1:0-2134 GCA_049283775.1 Thiobacillus sp. | reverse complement strand
CTGCTCAAGCGCGGCAACGGCCTGTTCGGCTCGGCGGAGCAGACCGGCTCCCTGGGCGTGGTCACCGTCAACTGCGCGCGCCTGGGTCATGTCTATAAAGGCAACGAAGCAAAACTATTCGAGCGGCTCGACCAACTCCTGCAGCTCGCCCGCAACAGCCTGGAGATCAAACGCAAGGTGATCCAACGTCACATGGACGCCGGACTCTTCCCCTACACCAAGCGCTATCTCGGCACCCTGCGCAACCACTTCTCGACCATCGGCGTCAACGGCGTCAACGAGATGATCCGCAACTTCAGCGGCGACCAGCACGACATCACAACGGAATGGGGCCATGACTTCGCAGTGCGCCTGCTCGACCACATCCGCGGCCGCATCGCCGCCTTCCAGGAAGAAACCGGCCACCTGTACAACCTCGAAGCCACGCCGGCCGAAGGCACCACCTACCGCTTCGCCAGGGAAGATGCCAAGCGCTACCCGGGCATCCTCCAGGCCGGCACCGTGGATGCGCCCTACTACACCAATTCCTCGCAACTGCCGGTAGGCTTCACCGACGATGCCTTCGAGGCGCTGGAACGCCAGGACGACCTGCAGCGCAAGTACACCGGCGGCACCGTGCTGCACCTCTACATGTCTGAACACATCTCGTCCGCCGAGGCCTGCAAGAACCTGGTGCGCCGTGCGCTGACGCGATTCCGCCTGCCCTACATCACCATCACTCCGACTTTTTCGATTTGTCCGAAACATGGCTACCTCGCCGGCGAACACGAGTTCTGCCCCAAGTGCGACGAGGAAGCCCTGTCCCGCAAACGCGCCATCGCTGCATAAACCAAGGAGACCGACATGAACGACATGAGCATTCCGACCCAGACCCCGGACACCGTTGCCCTGAAGGATGAGGAGCGCACCCGCTGCGAAGTCTGGACCCGCGTGATGGGCTATCACCGTCCGGTGACCAGCTTCAACAAGGGCAAGCAGAGCGAGCACCGCGAGCGGCAGTTCTTCATCGAAGGGCGCTGCCGCCAGGGATAAATCGGACACTCCCTCCCCCTCGAGGGGGAGGGTTGGGGAGAGCGTGAGCCGTTGCAGGATTGATGGCAACTGCGTGATATTGAATCCCCCTCTCCCCGCCCTGATGAAGCTACTAGCCATTCGACTAAGCCCGCAAGCGGGCAAGTCGCTGGTTATCTCCCACAAGGGGAGAGGGGTTTCCGCGCAGGAATTGAAGGCAGATGGCATATCAGCACACACCCAAGGCACCACCATGCTCCGCGTCGGCGGCCTGACCCCGCTCTCCACCACCGACTGGCCGGGCATGTTGGCGGCGGTGGTGTTTTGCCAGGGATGCCCGTGGCGCTGCGGCTATTGCCACAATCCCGACCTGATTCCCCCGCGCGGCGAACACGAAATCGCCTGGGAAAACGTCATCGACTTCCTGCGCCGGCGCCAGGGCCTGCTCGACGGCGTGGTGTTTTCCGGCGGCGAGCCGACGCTGCAGCACGACCTGGCGCAAGCGATGCGCGAGGTGCGCGCGCTCGGATTCAAAATCGGCCTGCACAGCGGCGGCGCCTACCCTGACAGGCTGGCCGCGGTGCTGCCGCTGGTCGACTGGGTGGGACTGGACATCAAGGCGCCGTTCGACACTTACGCCCGCGTCACCGCAGCGCCAGGCAGCGGGCAACGCGCCCGCGAAAGCCTGGAACGGGTGCTGGCCGCAGGCGTCGAGCACGAGATCCGCACCACCGTCCATCCGGCGCTGCTGGCTGACGGCGAAGTCGAGGAGATCGCCCACGACTTGTCCGCGCGCGGGGTGAAACGCTACGTCATCCAGGCATTCAGAAGCCAGGGCTGCCGCGACGAGAGCCTGTGCCAGGGCACGCTGCGAGCCTATCCGCTGGCGCAGCTGCAGGCGAAAGTGGCCCGTCTGTTCGAGGGCTAAACCGCCACCGGCGCCTTGATCGCGGGATGCGGATCGTAACCCTCGAGGCTGAAGTCCTCGAAGCTGAAGTCGAAGATCGATTGCACCGCCGGGTTGAGCTTCATCGTCGGCAGGCTGCGCGGGCTGCGTGACAGTTGCTCGCGTGCCTGGTCGAGGTGATTGAGATAGAGGTGGGCGTCGCCCAGGGTGTGGATG
>JBAPWR010000245.1:0-3099 GCA_049283775.1 Thiobacillus sp. | reverse complement strand
CCTGCCTGCCCTCACGGTCGACCTACTTGCCGTTGCTTTCCATGTCCGCCTGCTGCAGGTAGGCCGGCAGGCTGCGCAGATAGTGGTCGTAGGGCAGGATGACCTGCGATTCGGCGCCGAAATAATTGCCGTACCAGACCCCCAGCAAGGCCAGAATCAGCGGCATGTTGCGCTCCGGCGGTGCGCTGCGGAAATGCTCGTCCATGGCATGGGCGCCGGCCAGCAGTTCCTCGAAGCGCTGCTTTCCGACTGCCAGCACGATCGGCAGCCCGATCGCCGACCACAGCGAATAGCGCCCGCCGACCCAGTCCCAGAACTCGAACATGTTGGCCGGATCGATGCCGAAGGTGGTCACCGCCTCGCGGTTGGTCGACACCGCGACGAAATGCCGGGCGATGTGCCCATCCGACTTCGCCTGCGCCAGGAACCATGCGCGCGCATGGTGGGCGTTGGTCATCGTCTCCTGCGTGGTGAAGGTTTTCGAGGCGACGATGAACAGCGTGGTCGCAGGATTCAGGTTCTCCAGCACGTCCACGACGTGGGCGCCGTCGACATTCGAGATGAAATGCGCCCTGATCTGCGGATGCTGGAAGGGTTTCAGCGCCTCGACCACCATCTTCGGCCCGAGGTCCGAGCCGCCGATGCCGATATTCACCACGTCGGTGATGCGCTCGCCGCTGTACCCGCGCCAGGCCCCGCTGCGCACCTGCTCGGCGAAAGCGCCCATCTTGTCGATCACCGCGTTGACCTTCGGCATCACATTCTCGCCGTCGACCATGACCGGACGATTGCTGCGGTTGCGCAGCGCCACGTGCAACACTGCGCGATTTTCGGTGTTGTTGATTTTCTCGCCGCCGAACATGCGTTCGCGCCAGCCGGCCACATCGGCCTGCTGCGCCAGCTTCAGCAGCAGGGCAAGGGTTTCGTCGGTGATGCGGTTCTTCGAATAGTCCAGCAGCAGGTCGCCGACCCGCAGGGAAAAACGTTCGGCGCGCGCCGGATCCGACGCGAACAGCTCGCGCATGTGCCGCTTCGAAATCTGCCCGAGATGGGCCTGCAGTTCCTCGCTCACCTGCCAGGGCAACGACCCGGTTTTTCTTGTTGCTTCAAGATTCATCTCTGCGGATGAAGACATTCCCTTTGCTCCCGTTCAGCGACGGCTCCGCCTGTCATGCCAGGCTCATCAAGCAACGCCTGTGCCATGCCCCGGACAAGTATCCGCCGCCGCGCCCAAACTATATGAAAAGTGCATGAGACGCTGATGACAACGCCGTGAAACATGCCTATTTAAAACCGATTCACACTTCAAGCCTAGGGCAGAAATCGCCACAATGCACTCAAACAGTGCCCTCGCAACCGGACGGTGCATTTCGCACTGCAATGGTGACGACGGAAAGCCAAACTGGTGCCCGGGGGGGGACTCGAACCCCCACACCTTGCGGCGGCGGATTTTGAATCCGCTGCGTCTACCGATTCCGCCACCCGGGCAAGGGACCGGACGCGAACGCGGCCGGCGACAGAAGCGGCGCATTATCGCCCAAGCCGACAGCCCCCCGCAAGGCGGCCGCAGCATCTCCGCCGCTATAATCGCGGCCCATGCGTGTCGCCGACTTCGATTTCGACCTCCCCCCCGAACTGATCGCCCAGTTCCCCTCTGCCGAACGCGGCAGCAGCCGCCTGCTGCATGTCGATTCGGCTGGCGCGCTGCACGATCGCTGGTTCCGCGAGTTGCCGTCGCTGCTGCGGCCGGATGACCTGCTGGTGATGAACGACACCCGCGTCATCAAGGCACGCTTGTTCGGCCAGAAGGACAGCGGCGGCAGGGTGGAACTGCTGGTGGAACGGGTTCTCGACGAATTCGAGGCGCTCGCCTTCATCCGCGCCAGCCATGCACCCAAGCCCGGCTCGCGCATCCAGCTCGCGGATGGGATGACGCTGGAAGTTCTGGCACGCCAGGATGACCTGACCCGGCTGCGCTTTCCGTTAGCCGTGCTGCAGGTCCTCGACCGGCTCGGCCAGTTGCCGCTGCCGCCCTACATCGAACACACCCCGACGGCCGACGACGAGACCCGCTACCAGACCGTTTACGCCAGCGAGCCCGGTGCGGTGGCAGCGCCGACCGCCGGGCTGCATTTCGACGAGGCGATGCTGGCGAGACTGCGCGAGCAGGGCGTACGCACCGCACAGGTGACGCTGCATGTCGGCGCCGGCACCTTCCAGCCGGTGCGCGTGGAAAATGTGGCCGAGCACACAATGCACAGCGAGCGCTATACCCTGCCACAGGCCACCGTCGACGCCCTCCGCGACACCCACGCGCGCGGCGGCCGGGTGGTGGCGGTCGGCACCACCAGCCTGCGGGCGCTGGAAGCCGCCGCGCAAAAGGCGGCCGCGCAATCCGGCCAGCTGGCGGCCGGCTCGGACGAAACCGATATCTTCATCACCCCGGGCTACCGCTTCCAGGTCGTCGACACCCTCATCACCAACTTTCACCTGCCCAAGTCGACGCTGCTGATGCTGGTCTCGGCCTTCGCCGGGGTGGAGACCATCCGCGCGGCCTACGCCCACGCCGTCCGCGAGCGCTACCGCTTCTTCAGCTACGGCGACGCGATGTTCTTAGAGAAAGCCAGCCCGGAATAACGCCCACCGCAATGAAATTCGATCTCCTCACCCGCGACGGCGGCGCGCGCCGCGGCCAGCTCCATCTCGCGCACGGCACGGTGCAGACCCCGGCCTTCATGCCGGTCGGCACCTACGGCACGGTCAAGGCGATGTCGCCGCTCGAACTCGCCGAGATCGGCTTCGAGATGGTGCTCTCCAACACCTTCCACCTGTGGCTGCGGCCGGGACTGGAGGTGATCGAAAAATTCGGCGGGCTGCACCGCTTCATGGGCTGGGACCGGCCCATCCTCACCGATTCCGGCGGCTTCCAGGTGTTCAGCCTGGGCAAGCTGCGGAAGATCACCGAGGACGGGGTGAAATTCGCCTCGCCGATCAACGGCGACAGGCTGTTCCTCACCCCGGAAATCTCGATGCAGATCCAGCGCACGCTGAATTCCGACATCGTCATGATCTTCGACGAATGCACGCCCTACCCTGCCA
>JBAPWR010000244.1:0-8887 GCA_049283775.1 Thiobacillus sp. | reverse complement strand
CTGCGCGCCGCTGCATGCTTGAAGGTCGGCGGCGCATCGCTGACAGCATCGGCACTGAAGGCGCGCGCGCGGATGGCGGTATGCGGACAGACGAACACGCACTTGCCGCACTGGGTGCAGAGGTCGGGCTCCCATACCGGGATTTCCAGCGCGATGTTGCGCTTCTCGTATTGCGCGGTGCCGAGCGGATAGGTGCCATCCACCGGAAACACCGACACCGGCAGGCGATCGCCCTTGCCCTGGTAGACCGGCAGGGTGAGGTCGCGGACGAAGTCTGGGATCTCCCTCTCCCGCATGCGGGAGATAACCAGCGACTTGCCCGCTTGCGGGCTTAGTCGATTGGCTAGTGGTCCTTTCAGGGCCGGGGAGAGGGAAGCCTGCTGCCCCTCCGAAACTGCCCTCTCCCCCGACCCCTCGCCCGCTTGCGGGAGAGGGGTGACGTGGTGCAGTTTCGCCAGCGTGGTGTCGATCGCCTTGTAATTCAGTTCGACCAGGCGCTTGCTCTTGCGGCCGTAGGTTTTGTCGACCGCATGCTTGATCGCCGCGATGGCTTCGTCCTTGGGCAGGATGCCGGAAATGGCGAAGAAGCAGGTCTGCATGATGGTGTTGATGCGCCGTCCCATGCCAGCTTCGGCGGCGACCGCGTAGGCGTCGATCACCCACAACTGCAGACGCTTCTCGAGGATCTGCGCACGCAGCTTGTGGGGCAGCGTGTCCCACACCCGCTCCGGCGGTTCCGCGGTATTCAGCAGGAAGACGCCGTCGGCTGCAGCATGCTCGAGCAGGTCGTAGCGATCGACGAACATTGGCTGGTGGCAGGCGACGAAACCGGCCATGCCGGCTTCCACCAGATAGGTCGAGCGGATCGGTGCCGGGCCGAAGCGCAGGTGAGAAACCGTCACCGCTCCGGACTTTTTCGAGTCGTAGACGAAGTAGCCCTGCGCCTGCAGCTCGGTCGCCTCGCCGAGGATCTTGATCGAATTCTTGTTGGCCGACACCGTGCCGTCCGAGCCCAGGCCCCAGAAAACGGCGTGCTGCAATTGCCGCGACGCATCGGTGCGAAACCCTTCGTCCCACGGCAGCGACAGCCGGGTAACGTCGTCGTGGATGCCGATAGTGAACTGCCGCCTCGGCGACGCCTGCGCCAGTTCGTCGAACACCGCCTTGACCATGCCGGGAGTGAATTCCTTGCTGGCGAGACCGTAGCGGCCGCCGATGACTTTCGGCATGGCGCGCGTACCGTCCGCAGCCGCCTGCGCGAGTGCCGTGACCACGTCCTTGTACAGCGGCTCGCCATCGGAACCCGGTTCCTTGCAGCGGTCGAGCACGGCAATCGCGGTCACTGTGGCGGGCAGCGACGCCAGCAGCGCAGTCGCCGAAAACGGGCGGTACAGCCGCACCTTCAGCACGCCGACCTTTTCGCCATGGGCCGTCAGGTGTTCGACCGTCTCGTGCGCGGTCTCGGCACCCGAGCCCATGAGCATGATGACGCGCTCGGCGTCGGTTGCACCGACATACTCGAAGAGCCGATAGTGCCGACCGGTGAGTTCGCCGAAGCGGTCCATCGTATCCTGCACAATCTGCGGAAAGGCGTCGTACCAGGGATTGGTGCGTTCGCGCGACTGGAAGAACACGTCGGGATTCTGCGAACTGCCGCGCAGCATCGGGTGCTCCGGAGACAAGGCCCGCTCACGGTGGGCCGCGATGGCATCGGCATCGAGCAGGGCGCGCACGGTGTCCGCCTCCACCGCGACGATCTTCGACACCTCATGGGACGTGCGGAAACCATCGAAGAAATGAATCACCGGAATGCGCCCGGCGAGGGTTGCCGCCTGCGCGATCAGGGCAAAGTCCTGCGCCTCCTGCGGCGAGTCGGCGGCGAGCAGCGCGCAGCCGGTGGCGCGACATGCCATGACGTCGGACTGGTCGCCGAAGATCGACAGCGCGTGGGTCGCCACCGCGCGCGCCGCCACGTGCAGCACGAAGGGTGTCAGCTCGCCAGCGATCTTGTAGAGGTTGGGGATCATCAGCAGCAGGCCCTGGCTGGCGGTGAAGCTGGTCGCCAGGGCGCCGGAAGTGAGCGCGCCGTGCAGCGTGCCGGCAGCACCGCCCTCCGACTGCATCTCGATGATGGTCGGTACCGCCCCCCACAGGTTGGGTCGCCCCTGCGATGCCCATTCGTCCGCCCACTCGCCCATGCTGGATGCCGGGGTGATGGGGTAAATGGCAATCACCTCGCTGCCGAGGTAGGCGATGCGGGCAACAGCCTCGTTGCCGTCCAGGGTGAGCGTGGTTGTTGCCGACTCGTCGGCTGTACAACCACGGCCTACCCCTTGCGGGTGGAGCGTGGTTCTTGACGCTTTATCCGAAGGTGTATCCCTTGGGGTAGCGTCTCTAGAACCACGGCCTACCCCTTGCGGGTGGAGCGTGGTTGTTGCCGACTTGTCGGCTTTACAACCACGGCCTACCCCTTGCGGGTGCATTGTCGCGGTCATGGCAGTCTCTTTCAGGACAACTCCGTCCTTTATTGTAGCCATGAGCGGAAATTGCAACAGCCCGACTTTGCCCGGTGGTCTCCCCGCTCAGGCCAGCGGACAAACCAGACCCGCGACGACCCTGCATACCCACAGCGACATCAGGCCAGACAGCAGCAAGGCGCACAGCAGAAATCCCAACGTGCGGGCAGCAGCTGCCCGGGGCGAGTGGGTTTGGGCCGGCAACATCCTGCACGGCCCCCTTTCACTTAGCGCAGGTGGTCGGCCATTTCCAGCGGGGTGCGGTGACCCTGCTCGGCATGCAGTTCGGGCTGATACCAGCCGAGCTTCTCGCGCAGCTTGACGACGTTGCCGACGATGATCAGCGTCGGCGCCTTGAGTCCGGCTTTTTCCGCCAGTTCGGGCAGGGTATTAAGGTCACCCGTGACGACGCGCTGGGTCGGCAGGGTGCCCTGCTGGACGATGGCGGCCGGGGTGGTGGCATCCAGCCCATGCTTGATCAGTGCCTCGCACAGCAGCGGCAGGCCCTTCAGGCCCATGTAGATGACGATGGTCTGGTCGTGGCGGGCGATGCCTTCCCAGTTGAGGTTGAACGTGTTGTCGCGCAGGTGGCCGGTGACGAAGGCGACCGACTGCGCGTAGTCACGGTGGGTCAGCGGGATGCCCGCATACGACGCCACGCCGGCGGCGGCGGTGATGCCGGGCACCACCTGGAACGGCACGCCGTGCTCGACGAGGGTTTCGATTTCCTCGCCGCCGCGGCCGAAGATGAAGGGATCGCCGCCCTTCAGGCGCAAAGTGCGCTTGCCTTCCTTGGCCAGGCGCACCAGCATCAGGTTGATTTCCTCCTGCGGCACGGCATGGTCGTCGCGCTCCTTGCCGACGTAGATGCGCTCGGCATCGCGCCGGCACATGTCGAGGATGGGCTGCGACACCAGGCGGTCGTGGACGATGACGTCGGCCTGCTGCATCAGACGCAGGGCGCGGAAAGTCAGCAGGTCGGGGTTGCCCGGACCTGCACCGACGAGGTAGACCTCGCCGCGGCTGATGTCATGCTCGGCGCCATCGCGGATCATCTCCTCGAGTTGCTTTTCGGCCTCCACGTCGCGCCCGGAAAAGACCATTTCCGCGACCGGCGAGAGGAATACCTTTTCCCAGAATGCGCGACGCTGGGCCGGCTTGATCACGTCACGCACACGATCCTTGTAACGCGAGGCCAGCGCGCTCAGGCGGCCGTAGGCGGCAGGGATCAGGGTCTCCAGCCGGGCCCGCAGCATGCGCGCCAGGACCGGCGATTCGCCGCCGCTGGAGACCGCGACCATGATCGGCGAACGATCGATGATCGAGGGGAGGATGAAGCTGCACAGCTCGGGCTTGTCGGCGACATTGACCGGGATATGGCGCGCGCGGGCGGCGTCGACGACGCGCCGCGCAGCATCGGCGTCATCCTCGACGACGATCACCAGGTCCTTGCCTTCGAGCAGTTGCGGGCTGAAGGCGTCGGCCACGCGATTCAGGTGATCGGCATGCGGCAGGCGGGCAAACCCATCGTGCAGGGCGGGCGCGGCGACATCGACCATGGCGCCGGCACGCAACAGCAATTCGGCCTTGCGCGCCGCAGTTTCGGACCCTCCTACCAGCAGGCAGCGGCGGTCACGGATATCGAGGAAGATCGGCAGGAAGTTCATGGTTTCACTCGGCGGGAGCCGCTTCGTCCGCCTGGTCGGCGGAATAGGGAGGAATGAAAATGAAGCGCATGTCGCCCGGGCTCATCTCGACGAAATCGAGGGTCACACCCTGCAGGTAGGGGGTGCTCGATGGCGCGATCAGCAACTGGATGCCGTTGACGATGAGGTGTTCGTCAGCCTCGCGCTCGGTATCGAAGCCCATGCCGTAGTTCACGCTGCCGTCATCCTCCTGGTAGGCGGCGACGCGCAGGATCATCTCGAACATGTCGGGGTTGTTGTTGGCGGCGCGGATCTGCTCGGCGGCGGCGTCGGTGATCTTGATCATGGTTTTCCTCTGAAAATTAAGCGGCCGCGTGCGCCTTGTGCGCACGCACCTGGTTCAGGAACGGGGTAATCCAGCCCTGCTCACCTGCCCCCCGGCGATGTGCATAAGCGGCAAGCAGCTTGTAACGCTGGTAGCCATCGTGCTTGCCGTCGATGCCATGGCCGCGCGTGACCTTGTAGGCATAGATGGAGTCATTCGGCAGATTTTCCAGACTCGAGTAGTGAAATTCGTGCGCAGGGATGTTTTCGCTTTCCTGCCAGCGGTCCTCGCCGGTTGGCTGCAGTCTGACGTATCCGCGCCCGACCGGGCGCTCGTGCATCACGGTGTCCCCCGGCACCACTCCGACCATCTGCCGGGTCTGCCCCTGCCAGCTGAGCGTCTGCGACAGATACATCAGCCCGCCGCATTCGGCGTAGGTCGGCAGTCCGGCTTCGACGGCACGACGGATCCCGGTACGCAGGCTCGCATTGGCCTCCAGCTCGGCCATGAACATCTCGGGAAAGCCGCCGCCGATGATCAAACCATCCACGTCAGGCAATGATTCAGCATGCAGCGTGTCGACTTCGACCAGTTCGACGTTGGCCGCACGCAGTGCGTCGAGGTCTTCGGTGTAGTAGAAGCCGAAGGCCTGATCGTGGGCGATCGCCACCCGGACGCGCTCCGCCTCGTTGCGGGTGGAAGGTGAAGCCGGCGCTTCACGAACGGCGGCACTGTCGGCGATCGCCAGCAGGCGCTCGAGATCGACCTGCGCGGCGACCCGTTCGCCGACATGGCGGATTCGATCGAGCGCCGCCTGCTGCTCATTGGCGGGAACCAGACCGAGGTGGCGCTCGGCGATCTGCATCGACGCGTCGTGCTGCACCGCGCCGATCACCTCGACGTCGGTGTAATGCTCGATCACCGCCCTCAGCTTGGATTCATGGCGACTGCCGCCGAGGTTGTTGAGGATCACGCCGGCGATGCGGATGTCGCGATCGAACGCCTGATAGCCGAGGATGAGCGGCGCCACCCCGCGGGTCATGCCGCGGGCGTCGATCACCAGGACCACCGGCGCATCCAGCAACCTGGCGAGCGCGGCATTGCTGTTGCTGCCGTCGAGATCGAGGCCGTCGTACAGGCCCTTGTTGCCCTCGATCAGGCTGATGCGGGCAGCGGCAGCGCTACGGGCGAACTGCCGTTCGATCTCGTCATGCCGCATCATGTGGAAGTCGAGGTTGTAGCAGGGGCGCTGCGCCGCCATCCCGAGCCACAGCGGGTCGATGTAGTCAGGCCCCTTCTTGAACGGCTGCACGGCATGGCCACGCGCATGCAGCGCCGCACACAGGCCGAGGGTCAGCGTGGTTTTTCCGGAAGATTTATGGGCGGCCGAAATGAACACGCGGGGCATAGAAGCCCCGCGTGTTGAATGCTGGTTCGAGATGGCTTGCTGGTTCATGCCTGGCCGTTTGCTGCCAGGCATTCAGCCCGACAGCCCCCTGCGAATCAGTGCTCCAGCTTGGCGACCGTCGCGTCGTCGAGGCTGGCCGGCAACAGGCGCAGCACCTTGATCGCAAACGTGGTCATCAGCAGTGCGACGGCGACCCCGCCAAGGCCGAGGAATAGCTCGGGCATGCTGGGCGTATAGCTGTGGATCTCGCCGTCGAAGAAGCTGCTCTTCTCGATCATGCCGGGGAACATGTCCAGCGGATAGGCCTGCGCGCCGACGATGGTGACGTACATCTGGGCCATGCCGCCGAGAACGACCAGGACGCAGGCGATCATGATCCAGCTGCGCTGCCTGCCGAGACTGGTGAGCAGGATCACCAGCGGGATTACCGAGCCGATGAGTATCTGCCCCACCCAGAACAGGTTGGTGAAGATACCGCCATCACGCAGTATGAACGCTTGGACACTGTGCAGCTTGGTGAAATAAAGGCTGGTCATGTGGTTGACGACGACGAAGTACAGCACCCCCGCGACGAACAGGGTCAGCAGGCTCTTCAGCCGCAGCATCACCGCGTCGCCGAGCGGGCGGCCGGTCCAGGCATAGGCGGCCGCCAGCACCATCAGGTAGATCGCCAGACCGTAGGCGAAGGACATGACAATGAACATCGGCGCCAGCATGGCCGAACCGTACAGTTCACGTGCGATCAGGAAGCCGAACAGCGATCCGGTACCGGTGGTCAGCACCAGGCGCCAGATGAAGGCCGCGGTGCCCGCCGCCTTGGAGTAGGACTTGACGTTGCGGTCCAGCATGGTCCACAGGTAAATGCCCACCAGCGCGAAGAAGCCGGAATAGAGGAACACGTTCCAGGTGAACATCGACTTGAAGTTGAAGTGCGTCATCGCCACGATCAGACGATCGGAGCGCCCCAGGTCGAGGACCAGCACCAGCAGGCCGCCCAGCATCAGCGCCAGCGCGAGGATCGCCGACAGCGGCGCCAGCGGCTTGTACATCGGCTTGTTGAAGACCGAGGCGATCGAGGCGACGTTGAGCGCACCCGAAGCGGCGACGATCAGGAACACGGCAAAGACGTGCGGCAGGCCCCAGACGATCTGGTTGTCCATGCCGGTGACGACGTGGCCATAGTGGTGCATGTGATTCCAGGACAACGCGCCGAACAGGACGAAGAGGCCCAGAGCCCCGAACAGAAGCCAGTACTTCAGGCTGCTGCCTTCTACTTCGCGGAAGGTGATGCTTGCCATGTTGTTTTAGATTCCGTGATAGCGAACGCCGAGATTGAGATTCAGGTCTGCACGAACCTGCTTGGTCGGCAGCTCGCGCAGGCGCTTGGAGATCTCGCTTTCGGGATCATTCAGGTCGCCAAAAACCAGCGCATTGTGGCCAGCGGCGGTGCAGGCCTCGACGCAAGCCGTGGTGCCGTCGCCGCGATCGACCTTCTGCACGCAGAAAGTACAGGACTCGACACAACCGATGCCGCGCGGCACATCCGGCTTCTGGGTATCGTTGAGGTGCTCGTGCACCAGCGAACGCGCCTTGTAGGGGCAGGCCATCATGCAGTAGCGACAGCCGATGCAGGTGTGGCGGTTGACCAGAACGATGCCGTCAGCGCGCTTGAACGAAGCCCCGGTGGGGCAGACGTCGACGCACGGCGGTTCGGCGCAGTGCTGGCACATCATCGGCAGATTGGTTTCCCTCTGCGTCAACGGATCCTGCAGTTCCAGCTTGCGGATCCATTGCGGCGCCTGCTTGGGATGCTCGCTCTCCGCAACCGGAGTCCAGCCGTTCTCGGTACTGCATGCGGTGACGCAATCATTGCAGCCGTTTGCGCACTTGGTGGCATCGACCATCATGCCCCAGCGCACCGCGCTGCTGGCGGGCTGGTCTTCCGGCCGGCCATGTGCCACTTCATACAGCATGACGCCCGGGGCGATTGCCAGGCCGGCCGCCGTCGCGGTGGCAGCGCTGACGAAGCGGCGGCGTTGCGGAGAAGCCACAGACTGCTGGTCGATCGATTGGTTTTCGTTCATCGGGACACTCCAGCCAGTTCCTGCACACTGAGCCCGGTCTTGGTGCGGGCCGCGAGTTTGTGCCTGTAATGGGCAGCATCGGGAGTCATGGAATGCAAGGCGGACGAAGACTCGGGCTTGGTCGAATGGCAATCGAAGCAGTCGATCTTGACCGCAGCGTAAGTGTGGCAGCTGACGCAGAAGTTTTCCTTGGCTGCCGCCACGCTGCCGGTTTTCGCGCTGGCGTGACAGTCGATGCAACCCTTGAGACTGTGCTGCCTGGTGCGAACGCCCTCGATCACCGTCTTGTCGCGATGGTGATCAAGCAGCCTCATGTGGTTGCGCCGCATGTAGTCGGTATCTTCCACGCACTGTTCGCCCTTGATGGCCTTTTCGATGACCGGCTTCGGCGCACCCGCATGGGCCGCCGACAAACCTGCCATGGCCAGGACTGCTGAAAACACCAGTCCTGTTATCCAGCCTGGGCGGCCTCGCATCTTGCTCATCACGCTCAGTCACCCATGCCCATGACGATGTAGCCGGTCGGGCAGACGTCGGCGCAGATGTGGCAGCCGATGCACTTGCCGTAGTCGGTGTCGACGTAACGGCCGACGGTGGGATTGTCCTTCTTCTTGACCTTGAACACGGCGGTCTGCGGGCAGTAGACCACGCAGTTGTCGCATTCGAAACACTGGCCGCAGGACATGCAGCGCTTGGCTTCGTCGATGACCGCCTTTTCGGACAGCGCATGCAGACGCTCTTCGAAGTTGCCCAGCGCGCCTTCCTTGTCCAGCACGGTCACTTCGCGGATGTGACGCGGCACATTGGGGAAGTGCCCGAGGAACAATTCATTGTGCGGGATGATGTGGCGGCCTGAACGGTCTTCGAAGTTGTGCAGCAGGTCCTTGCGCTCGGAGGTGCCCATCTCC
>JBAPWR010000243.1:0-2575 GCA_049283775.1 Thiobacillus sp. | reverse complement strand
GATCCTGAATCCTGATCCCTCATGGGTGAGCCTTAAGGCCTGGCGCGGCTTTCACCGCCGCGCCAACCCTTAAACCTTACTTCTCAGGAGAAAAACCATGGCATTCATCCGCGTCACCGATCTCGATCTCGCAGGCAAGCGCGTCTTCATCCGCGCCGACATGAACGTTCCGGTCAAGGACGGCAAGGTCACCTCCGACGCCCGCATCACCGCTTCGATGCGCACCATCGAGCACTGCCTCAAGGCCGGCGCCAAGGTGATGGTCACTTCCCACCTCGGCCGCCCGACCGAGGGCGAGTTCAAGGAAGAGGATTCGCTCAAGCCGGTGGTCGACGTGATCGCGCAGAAGCTCGGCAAGAACATCCGCCTGATCCGCGAGTGGACCGATGGCGGCTTCGACGTCGCCGACGGCGAGCTGGTGGTGCTGGAAAACTGCCGCGTCAACAAGGGCGAGAAGAAGAACGTCGACGAGACCGCGAAGAAATATGCCGCGCTGTGCGACGTCTTCGTGATGGACGCCTTCGGCACCGCGCACCGCGCCGAGGCCTCTACCCACGGCATCGCCAAGTTCGCGCCGACCGCTGCGGCCGGCCTCCTCCTGACCGAGGAACTCGAAGCACTGGAGAAGGCGCTGGCCAACCCGGCACGCCCGATGGTCGCCATCGTCGGCGGCTCCAAGGTTTCCACCAAGCTGACCGTGCTGGAAGCGCTGGCCGAGAAGTGCGAGCAGCTCGTGGTCGGCGGCGGCATTGCCAACACCTTCCTCAAGGCCACCGGCCACAACGTCGGCAAGTCGCTGTGCGAAGATGACCTGGTGCCGACCGCCCAGGCATTGATCGAGAAGATGACCGCACGCGGCGCAACCATCCCGATCGCTGTCGACGTGGTGTGTGGCAAGAAATTCGACGCCAGCGAACCTGCCGTCCTGAAGGACGCCAAGGACGTCGCCGACGACGACATGATTTTCGACATCGGCCCGAAAAGCGCGCAGGAACTCGCCGACATCATCATGAAGGCTGGCACCGTGGTGTGGAACGGCCCGGTCGGCGTGTTCGAGTTCGACCAGTTCGGCGAAGGCACCAAGACCATCGCCATGGCGATCGCCAACACCAACGCCTTCACGCTGGCCGGTGGCGGTGACACCATCGCCGCGATCCAGAAATACGACATCTACGACAAGGTGAGCTACATTTCCACCGCCGGCGGCGCTTTCCTCGAGTACCTCGAAGGCAAGGTCCTGCCCGCCGTGGCGATCCTCGAGGAACGCGCGAAGGGCTGAGCCCTTTTCGCTGGAACCCGAGGGATAGCATCGACCTTCCCCTCGGGTTTTTCGCCTCCTCCCTTACCTCACGGCTCACCCACCCAATGATTCGCAGAACCAAAATCGTCGCCACCCTCGGCCCCGCCTGTTCCGACGCCAAAACCCTGGACCGGATGATGGAAGCCGGCATCGACGTGGTGCGCCTCAATTTTTCCCACGGCACCGCCCAGGACCATATCGACCGCGCCGAGCTGGTGCGTTCACTGGCGCGGGCCCGTGGCCGCGCCGTCGGCGTGCTGGTCGATCTGCAGGGTCCGAAGATCCGTATCGGTAAATTCCGTGACACCAAGATCGTCCTTGCCAAGGGCGACAACTTCATCCTCGATGCCGCCTGTGAACTCGGCGACCAGCAGCGCGTCGGCCTCGACTACAAGGAACTGCCCAACGATGTGAGCCGCGGCGTGACGCTGCTGCTCGACGATGGCCGCATCGAACTCTGGGTCGAGGAAGTCAGAGGCAGCGAAATCCACTGCAGCGTGGTGCAGGGCGGCGTGCTGTCGAACAACAAGGGCATCAACCGCAAGGGCGGCGGCCTGTCGGCCTCGGCACTGACCGAGAAGGACATCGAGGACATCCGCACCGCGGCCGCGCTCAAGGCCGACTACCTCGCCGTCTCGTTTCCGCGCTCGGGCGCCGACATGCGCCAGGCGCGCGAATTGCTGCGCGCAGCGGGCGGCAGAAGCCAACTGATCGCGAAGATCGAGCGCACCGAGGCGATCGAGCATCTGGAAGAAATCCTCGAGGCTTCCGACGCCATCATGGTGGCGCGCGGGGACCTCGGGGTGGAAGTCGGCGACGCTGCGGTTCCCGCCCTGCAGAAGCGCATGATCCGCATGGCGATCGAGCGCAACAAGGTGGTGATCACCGCCACGCAAATGATGGAATCGATGATTTCCAGCCCAATCCCGACCCGCGCCGAGGTCTCCGACGTCGCCAATGCGGTGCTCGACGGTACCGATGCAGTGATGCTGTCTGCCGAGACGGCCGCCGGCCAGTACCCGGTCGAGGCGGTCCAGGCCATGCATCGCGTCTGCCTCGAAGCGGAGAAGGAGTCGGACTCGGGAACCCGTCTGGATCACAGCTTCCTGCGCGCCGACGAGGCCATCGCCATGTCGGCGGTGTTCACGTCGGTGCATCTGAACATCAAGGCGATTGCCGCAATGACCCAGTCCGGATCGACGGCATTGTGGATGTCACGCATCAGCACCCATGTGCCGATCTACGCCTTGACGCCGGAAACCGAAACCCGTAGAA
>JBAPWR010000242.1:0-1937 GCA_049283775.1 Thiobacillus sp. | reverse complement strand
GGCCCGCTGCGCGTCATCAACGAGGACGTCATCGCCCCCGGCGGCGGCTTCCCCACCCACAGCCACGCCGACATGGAAATCGTCACCTGGGTGCTCGATGGCGCGCTGCAGCACCAGGACTCGCTCGGCAACGGCGGCGTCATCCGTCCCGGCGAACTGCAGCGCATGCGCGCCGGCCACGGCATCGCCCACAGCGAATTCAACGCTTCGCAGAGCGAACCGGTGCACCTGCTGCAGATCTGGATCGAGCCCGACGCCTACAACCTCGAGCCCGGCTACGAACAAATCGCGTTCGACCCCACGGAACTGCATAACCGCTTCCGCGTCGTCGCCTCCAAGGACGGCCGCCACGGCTCGGCGACCATCCACCAGGACGCGGCGATCCACGCCGCCCGGCTGGACCAAGGCAAGAGCGCGACGCTGGAATTGGAATCCGGGCGCCGCGCCTGGCTGCAGGTGGCGCGCGGCAAGGTCACGCTGAAGGGCTATCCGCTCGAAGCGGGCGACGCCGTGGCGCTGAACAATGAATCCGAGATAATGATCGAGGCCCACGCGCCGAGCGAGGTCATCGTGTTCGACTTGCCGGGGACATGAAGGACGCGAAGGGCACTACAATCGGCGCATCTAAATGTTTGTTCAACCCGTGTAAAGAAATCCGACAACCCCCCCGCGACCCCGTCACTCCAGCGACCTTGACCTTGGCGACCGCCCCCAACACCCGTCACCCCGGCACTCTGACGAATGTCGCCCCGGCGGACGTCGGGGTCCAGCCGCCTTAAATAAAACTGGATGCCGGCGCCCCCCTTGGGGGGACAAGCGGCTGGCGTGACGTCATGAAGCACTAACCCTACCCAACCCCCATGAACAAGGACCACCCCATGCCCAAGATCCTCGCCTTCGCCGGCAGCACCCGCCGAGATTCCTGGAACCGCAAGCTGATCCAGGTCGCCGCCGAGGCCGCTCGCGCCGCCGGCGGCGAAGTCACCCTGATCGAACTCGCCGACTATCCGCTGCCGTTGATGGACGAGGACCTCGAGGCACGCGAGGGCCTGCCCGCCAACGCCCAGCGCCTCAAGGCCCTGTTCAAGGCGCACGACGCCCTGCTGATCGCCAGCCCGGAATACAACAGCTCGATCCCGCCGCTCTTGAAGAACACCCTCGACTGGGTGTCGCGTGAATGGCAGGGCGAGTCGGGCCTGGTGCCCTACCAGAACAAGGTCGCGGCGCTGCTGGCCGCCTCGCCCGGCCAGTTCGGCGGCATGCGCATGCTGCCGCATTTGCGGCAGGTGCTGAACGCGCTGGGGGTGCTGGTGTTGCCCGGACAGTTCTCGCTGCCGCACGCAGACAAGGACCTCGAAGACGTCGACGGGGTGCCGATGCTGAAGTCGCCGGCGCGACTGCATGCGCTTCTGGATGAACTGGTCAACACCGCGCGCCGGCTAGAAAGGTGAATGGGAGAACTCAAGCACGTTACATGCACGCGCAGCACCAACGTGGCCAAGCCGTCCCTGGAGCATGGATAACGACGAAACGTGACCGCCCCCTGTCAGCGACCGCAGCAAGCCCTCAAAGCTCAGGGGCACGTGCTTCGTAACGAAGGGAATTCTACTTGGCGCAATTGTCGGAAATTTTTACAGCCGCACGACGACCGACCACCAACACGCTGATCTGTAACACTTTCCCAACCCTTCAGTTGGCGGCGCCCGCCAGCAGCGGTGACACAGGTACCTTCGCCGACTATATCGACGCGACCCTGGAAGACGACACTGCGAATACTGATGGCAACAAGATCTTTGCGGCAGCCGTCTACGGGAGCGGCCAGAACGCTCCCTTGCTGATCGGCGGGGATTATTTTGGCGGTAAAGACTATTCGGGTTTTGATTTCAATACCGCATTCGACGCTGTCAGAGCGGTACTCATGGCAACCGTTCCTGTTC
>JBAPWR010000241.1:0-4081 GCA_049283775.1 Thiobacillus sp. | reverse complement strand
ATGTCCTACTCGCAACATCTACTCTTCGGGATTTATCCCTATATCGCGCTGGCGGTGTTTTTCCTCGGCAGTCTGATCCGCTTCGACCGCGAGCAGTATTCGTGGAAGAGCGACTCGTCGCAGTTGCTCAGGCGCAAGCAATTGTTGCTGGGCAGCAATCTGTTCCACATCGGCGTGCTGTTCCTGTTCTTTGGCCATTTGTTCGGCATGCTGACGCCGCACTTCATTTATGAGCCTTTCATCAGCTCCGGCTCCAAGCAGATCCTCGCCATGGTCTCGGGCGGCATCGCCGGTTTGCTGGCCTTCGTCGGCCTCACCCTGCTGCTGCACCGCCGCCTGACGGAGCCGCGCATCCGCGCCACCTCGAAAGGCAGCGACATCCTCATCCTGGTGCTGCTGTGGTTGCAGCTGCTGCTCGGGCTCGCGACCATCCCGCTGTCGGCACAGCACCTCGACGGCAGCATGATGGTGCGCCTGGCCGAATGGGGACAGCGCATCGTCACCTTCCGCGGCGGCGCAGTCGAACTGCTGGAAGGCGCAGGCTGGATCTTCAAGACCCATCTGTTCCTCGGCATGACGATCTTCCTGATCTTCCCGTTCACCCGCCTGGTGCACATCTGGAGCGGCTTCGCAGCGACGACCTACGCCGTACGCGCCTGGCAGTTGGTGCGGCCGCGGAGTTGATGACGTGATTGCGGCACAACCGTACCCCCGCTCGCCCTTTATGCCCGTCAGGGTGCAACCCTCTCCTTCAATCGGGTTGAGCCCAGCCCTGTCTCCCTCGCCCGCTGGCGGGAGAGGGCGGGGAGAGGGTGGAGAGGGAGCGAAGGCTAAGCCCAAACCGATCGCTTCGCGCCCCCTCCCAAACCCTCCCCCGCAAGCGGGAGAGGGAGCGAACGTAATGCCCAAACCGATTTAAGGAGACTCAAATGACTCACGTTGCCATCCTGGGTGCCGGCATCGCCGGCGTGCCGGCGGCCTATGCCCTGAAATCCCGGCTCGGGCCCAAAGATGTAGTCACTGTCATCTCGGACAAGGACTATTTCCACTTCGTGCCTTCGAATCCCTGGGTGGCCATGGGTTGGCGCAGCCGCTCCGATATCGCTTTTCCGATCGAGCCCTTCCTCAGGGATCGCGGCATCCGCTTCATCCACAGCAAGGTCAAGCGCATCCAGCCCGACATCATCCAGATCGACCTGGAGAACGGCGAGACCCTGTTCTACGACTATCTGTTGATCGCCACCGGCGCCGAAGGCGACTTCGATCAGGTGCCCGGGCTGGCCGAACACACGCATTCGGTGCTGCATGTCGACCAGGCGGAAAAGGCCCACGCTGCGTACAAGGAATTCGCCAGGAAGCCGGGGCCGATCGTGGTCGGCGCGGTGCAGGGATCGAACATCCTCGGACCGGTCTATGAATACGCCTTCCTCGCCGACGCCGATCTCAAGCGCCGCAATATTCGCGACCGCGTATCGATCACCCTGGTGACGCCCGAGCCCTGGCCTGGCCACCTCGGCCTGGGTGCCGAGGGCGCCAGTCGCGGCGCGGTCACCGCCGCGCTGGCCGACACCAAGATCAATGTCATCTGCAATGCCCGCACCGTCAAGGTGGAAGCAGGCATGGTGCATGTGGCCGAACTGGACGCGGCCGGCAAGGAGAAACAGGTCCATGCCCTGTCCTTCGCCCACTCGGTCTACTGGCCGGCGTTCCGCGGGGTGGAACCAGTGCGCAACGCCAGCGGACTGGTGAATGCACAGGGCCTGGTGGTGGTGGACGAGTACCTGCGCAATCCCGACTATCCCAATGTCTTCGCCATCGGCGCCTGCGTCGCCCAACCGACGGTCGACAAGACACCGGTTCCGGTGGGACCGCCGGATTCGGTCTACACCATCTCCAAGGCTGGCCAGGTGGCGGTCCAGAACATCCTCGCCCAGATCGGCAGCGAGGAAATGGTGAGCTACGCACCGCAGCGCGCCAAATGGCTGTCCGACATGGGCGACAGCGGTGCGGCCTACCTGTCCGAACCGCAGGTGCCCTTGCGCGACATCAACTGGATGCGCCAGGGCCGCTGGGTGCATCTGGCGAAAGTCGACTTCGAGAAATACTTCATCAACAAGATCCGCCTGCGTCCAGCCGGCCAGACACCGTCCATCGCCTCGAAGATCGCCGGCGTGATGGGCCGGATCCTGGCCGAAAAGGCCGAGGGCCAGTCACCCGCTGCAGCCCCTCACGCCATGGCCGGCGCGAAGCCCATCGAGGTTCATCTGGCGCGCGATCCCAGCTTCGAACTCAAGGCACTGGCCCGCGCGATGGGTCGTGAACCGGATGTGCTGGCAGCGGATCTGCTCGCTGCAGCGCTGACCGATGCCAAGTCCTATCTCGGCGAAGCGGAAGTCGACGCGCTCGAACTGGCGCGGCGCGAGTTGCTGGTCGAGGAACTGCCGGAACGTCAGCCCGGCGTGGAATTCCACGGCGGCGGGACCTGATGCAAGACAAATTTCAGCCACCCCCTGTTGCAACGGACCTGAAAGGAAGAATGAATCATGGACGGTGAAATCACCCTGCCCGAGCGCGACGCCGAAGGCTATCTGATCGAGCCCGGCGACTGGACCGAGGACGTCGCCCGCGCGCTGGCGCGCGAGGAGAACATCGAGCTCAGCGACGATCACTGGGACGCGATCAACTTCATGCGTGACTTCTACGAGGAAAACCAGGTGGCGGCCGATGCACGCTTCGTAATCAAGCACCTCGCCGAACGCATGGGCAAGGACGCCCACAAGAAACTATTCGAGCTGTTCCCCTACGGCTACGTCAAGCAGGCCTGCAAAATCGCCGGCATGCGCCGGCCGCGGGCCTGGAGCACGGGCTGAGCCGGCTTTTGCCGGACCATTTGACCGGTCTGCTGCGATGAGCGTGTCCTTCCACAGCATCGAGAATCCCGGCAAGCCTGCGTCGCCTGGAGGCTGGGCACCGTTCGCGCTCGGATTCAGGCCATTTTTCCTCGCCGCCGGAATCTGGGCGGTGCTGCTGATGGCGCTGTGGATAGGGATACTGCTCGGCAGAATCGATTTGGGCGGCTGGTCTCCGCTGGTCTGGCACGGCCATGAAATGCTGTTCGGCTTCGCCGTGGCGGTGATCGCCGGCTTCCTCCTCACAGCCGCGCAGAACTGGACCGGCATCCGCACGCCGTCTGGCGCTCCGCTCGCCGCGCTGTTCATGCTGTGGCTGGCAGGACGGCTGGGCTTCCTGATTCCGGGCCTGCCACCCGCCCTGGTCGCGCTGCTCGACCTGGCCTTCCTGCCGGTGCTGGCGGGGGTGCTTGCCCTGCCCATCCTCAAGGCCAGGCAGCTGCACAACTATCCCTTCCCGATCATGCTGCTGGCGCTGAGCGCAGCCAACGCGCTGGTGCATCTGGAAATGCTCGGCTGGACGGCTTCGACCGCCAGCCTCGGCCTGCACCTCGCCGTCTACGTGGTGGTGATGATGATCGTCGTGATGGGGGGACGGGTGATTCCCAGCTTCACAGACAACAAGCTGCGCACGCGTGCGCGGCGCTGGCCGGTGATCGAACGACTGGTGCTGCCGTCGACGCTGGCAGCACTGCTGGCGTCCCTGCTCGCGCCCCACCTGATCATCACCGCGCTGTTCGCGGCGATTGCGGCATTGGTGCACTTAATTCGCCTGGCAGGCTGGTACACCCACAAGTTCTGGGCGGAACCGCTGTTGTGGGTACTGCACCTGGGCTATGCGTGGATCGCGCTCGGTTTTGCGCTGCTCGCCTTGTCGGCCAGCGGCTTCGAGGGCGCGGCAAGCGGCGCGCTGCACGCCTTTACCGCCGGCGGCATCGGCGTGCTGACACTTGGCATGATGGCGCGGGTATCGCTCGGCCACACCGGCCGGATGCTGGAGCCGGTTCCGCTGATGACGCTGGCCTTCGTCGAAATCGGCCTGGCTGCCCTGTTGCGGGTCGCCGTCCCGCTGTTTTTTCCGGCCAGCCACGCAGCTGCCATGACCGCATCGGGCCTGCTGTGGATGGTCGGCTTCGGTCTCTTCGTCGCCCTCTACGCACCGGTGCTGCTGC
>JBAPWR010000240.1:0-1550 GCA_049283775.1 Thiobacillus sp. | reverse complement strand
AGATTAAGCATATCAAGACCTACTAACCTCAAATTCGTCTTGCTCTTTGCCCAACATGTTGTATGTTGACCTGGTAACAAACACAAAATATTGAAGAACGAGGAGACGGTGATGTCAGAGGTGATTGCAGTGAAGGTGGTGACGATGTTGCCGCACGAGGTAGTCAAGCGCGACGGCCGGCGGGCGACGTTCGATGCGGGCAAGATTCGCTCGGCACTGTTGCGCGCCGGGCAGGCCACAGGAGAATTCGGCGAAGCGGAAGCCGATCTGCTGACCGCGCAGGCGATGAAGGTGCTGGTCCACAAGTTCCGCACCGCCCCGCCGGATATCGAGCGCATCCAGGACGTGGTCGAGCACACCCTGATCGCCGCCAACCACCTCGCCACCGCGCGCGCCTACATCGTCTATCGCGAGACCCACAAGAAGCTGCGCGAGGATCGCAAGACCGTGGTCGACGTCGAAGCCTCGATCAACGAATACCTGTCCCGCCAGGACTGGCGGGTGAATGCCAACGCCAACCAGGGCTATTCGCTGGGCGGCCTGATCCTCAACGTATCCGGCAAGGTGGTGGCCAACTACTGGCTCAACCACGTCTATCCGCCCGAACTCGGCGAGGCGCACCGCGACGGCTCGATCCACATCCACGACCTCGACATGCTGGCCGGCTACTGCGCCGGCTGGTCGCTGCGCACCCTGCTGCACGAAGGCCTCAACGGCGTACCGGGCAAGGTCGAGGCGGGGCCGCCCAAGCACATGTCTTCGGCGGTCGGCCAGATCGTCAACTTCTTAGGCACCTTGCAGAACGAATGGGCCGGCGCGCAGGCGTTCTCCTCGTTCGACACCTACATGGCGCCGTTCGTCCGCAAGGACAATCTGCCCTACTCCCAAGTCAGGCAGTTCATCCAGGAACTGATCTACAACCTCAACGTGCCATCGCGCTGGGGCACCCAGACGCCATTTACCAACCTGACCTTCGACTGGGTCTGCCCGGAAGACCTGCGCGACCAGGTGCCGGTGGTCGGCGGCGTGGAAATGCCCTTCACCTACGGCGAGCTGCAGGCCGAGATGGACATGATCAACCGTGCCTACATCGAGGTAATGACGACCGGCGACGCCAAGGGACGTGTGTTCACCTTCCCCATCCCGACCTACAACATGACGCCGGATTTTCCCTGGGAATCCGAGAACGCCACCCTGCTGTTCGAGATGACCGCCAAGTACGGTCTGCCCTACTTCCAGAACTTCATCAATTCGGAGATGAAGCCGAACCACATCCGCTCCATGTGCTGCCGCCTGCAGCTCGACCTGAGGGAATTGTTGAAGCGCGGCAACGGCCTGTTCGGCTCGGCCGAGCAGACCGGCTCGGTCGGCGTGGTGACGGTCAACTGCGCGCGCCTCGGCCATGAATACCGCGGCGACGAGGCCGGGCTGCTGCGCCGCCTCGACACCCTGCTCGACATGGCGAGGAACGGGCTGGAGATCAAGCGCAAGGAAATCCAGCGCCTGATGGACAACGGCCTGTTCCCCTACACCAAGCGCTATCTCGGCAC
>JBAPWR010000239.1:0-8855 GCA_049283775.1 Thiobacillus sp. | reverse complement strand
CGGGGACATAAGGCAGGCGCGCGAGCAGGCGTTTCATCAGGCGCGTAGCGGTCCCACCCAAGTGGTGAATGTGATCGAAGGCAGGAAACCCATTATTTATGCAGTCTTTACGATGGCGGCAAGTGGTCAACTGCGATTTCTAGGATAACCCTTCACTGCGGCGTCGGCGGGACGTCTTCGGGCTCCTGCTCCTCGGCAGGAACCCGATACCTCTCGGTTGCCCACTGCCCCAGATCGATCAGCTTGCAGCGTTCGCTGCAAAAAGGCTTCCAGCGGTTTTCAGCGGTCCAGGCGACCGCTGCACCGCAGGTCGGGCAGGACACCGTGGCCGGAGGCAAGGGTTTTTTCATTACAGGCTGCAGAAGGTCAGATCGAAATCGATGGCCTGATCGGTGCAGGCACGCGGATGGCCGGGCCCGGCATACATGAAGCGGATATTCAGCATGTACTTGTTGGCGGAAATCTCCGGCACGCAAGGCGGACTGTCGAGCAGGGTGACACGAATCAGCTGAGGATTGCGCGCCTCCAGCATGAGTTGATAGGTGCCAGCTGCGGCATGCTGCATCTCCGGCTGGCCGCTGTCGCGCAGCAGGCGCAGGACGATATCGACCGCCTCGCGCATGGATGAAAACGGTTCGAACCAGTGATGCAGGTGAAGTTTGCGTTCCTCAGCCGGCCGATGCAGCCAGTGGTGATAGGTCGGCAAATCGAACTCGCACATTCCGCCCGGAATCGCCGCGCGCTGCTTGATGGTCATCAGCCAGTCGTCTTCGCGCAGGTGCTGGCCGACCTTGCCCGGAAGCTGATAAATGCCGTGATGCGCACTCTCGATGGCCGCCAGGACGTGTTCCAGGGTGTTGTTCTTGACGTTGGGATTACCGCGCAGCGCAGACAACACGGCCTTCTGCCGGTCCAGTTCCTGCAAAAGATCGGATTTGAGGTCCGCGCGGCTGGCGACTTCAGCCATCTCGAACAGGGTCAGAAGCGCAGCATGATGCGAGGCCGATGCCTGGCCGAGAAAATAGCCCTGGAATCGGTCGAACAGGTCCTCCAGACGCAGGAGGGTGCGAATGCGCTCGCTAAGGGGATATTCGTAGTGAATCACGCCGCGCCGCGTCAAGGTTGTGAAGACGGCACGTCACGAGCTGGACACGCAGGCTGCTAGCCTGCGGACAGCGGAGCCGTCTCGATAACCCGCTGTTTCGCTTGATATTGATCCGATCATGGCCGAACTTCCGGGAACGTCTGCCATTTGAACAATAGCCACGTTTGGGTTCTGGTCAATTCTGGACAAGCTCAGGATTGTCACCCATTCGATTGAAAAATCAAGCCGTTCTGCCGGCAATCTCGCGATATTTGGCATCAAGGAACAGCACTTGATCGCGCAGCGAGCGGCTGTCCGCATCGTTGGCGATGACATCGTCTGCGACAGCGATCCGGCTGCTGCGGTCCGCCTGGGCCGAGATGATGGCAGACACTTCCTCGGCGCTCAGTCCGCTGCGCGCCCGCACCCGTTCGAGTTGCAGCGATTCGGGGCAATCCACCACCAGCACCCGGTCGAGAAGCTCTCGGTAATTGCCGGTCTCGACCAGCAGGGGAATCACCACCACGACATACGGCGCGTTCAATGACGCGAGTTCGGCAATCACCCGGCGGCGTATCAGCGGATGAAGGATGGTTTCGAGCTGCCGGCGTTCTTCCGGATTGGCGAAGATCCTGCGGCGCAAAGCGTCCCGGTCCAGTTCCCCGTCCGGGCGCGTCACCGACTCTCCCCAGGCGGCAAAGATCTCGGGCAGCGCGGCACCGTCGCGGGCAGTCAGCTGCCGCGCGACGAGGTCGGTGTCGATGACAGGCACACCGAGCTCGGAAAAAATATCCGATACGCTGGTCTTGCCGGAGCCGATGCCACCGGTCAGCCCGATCTTCAGCATCAGAACTGCGCGAGATAGGCTTGCATCAGGTCGGCGCCAAAAAACAGCGCGACCACTCCGCCTCCGGCCAGATAGGGCCCGAAGGGAATAGGAATGCGGCGGTCATGGCTGACGAATACGATCATGGCGATGCCGACTGCGGCGCCGACCACCGAAGACAACAGGATGATGACCGGCAGCATCTCCCAGCCCAGCCAGGCGCCGAGTGCCGCCAGCAGCTTGAAGTCGCCGAAGCCCATGCCCTCCTTGCCGGTGGCCAGCTTGAACAGCCAGTAAACCGACCACAGCAGCAGGTAGCCGACAATCGCGCCGACCACCGCGGAAGACAACGGGGTGAAGGTCCCGTTCAGATTGAACAGCAGGCCCAGCCACAACAGGGGCAGGGTGAGGCTGTCAGGCAGCAAGGTGGTGTCGAGATCGATGAAGGCCAGCGCGATCAGCGTCCACACCAGCAGCAGCGCAGCAAGGGTTTGCACGCTCCACCCCCACTTCCATGCCACTGCGGCGGAAAGCAGCGCGGTGAACAGTTCGACCAGGGGGTAGCGTGCGGAAATCGGCGTGCCGCATGCCGAACAGCGTCCACGCAACCACAGCCAGGAGAAGAGCGGGATGTTTTCCAGTGCGGTGATCATGTGTCCGCAGGAAGGACAGGCGGAACGCGGCAGCCACAGATTGTAGCGCGGTGTCGACGGCACATCCTCGCCGCGCAACTCGGCGCACTGGCTGGCCCACTCGGCCTCCATCATTTTCGGCAGGCGATGAATGACGACATTGAGAAAACTGCCGATCAGCAGGCTGAATAAAAAAACCAGCCCGGTGAAGAGGGCTGGTTCGGTGAAAAGCAGTTCCATTAAACGACCGACCCCATCTTGAAGATCGGCAGGTACATGGCGATCACCATGCCGCCGATGAGGGTACCGAGCACCACCATGATGATCGGCTCCATCAGGCTGGACAGCGCGTCGACGGCGTCATCCACCTCGCGCTCGAAGAAGTCGGCGACTTTGCCCAGCATCGAATCGAGCGAGCCGGATTCCTCGCCGATCGACGCAAACTGCAGCACCATGTTCGGGAACAGCCCGGAATTCTGCATCGCCAGGGTCAGCGCCGTACCGGTGGCGACCTCATTCTTGATCTTGGTGGTGGCTTCGGCGAACACCTGATTGCCGGCAGCTCCCCCGACCGAATCGAGCGCCTCGACCAGGGGCACGCCCGCGGCGAACATGGTCGACAGGGTACGGGTCCAACGGGCGATGGTGGCCTTTTCGATTACCGGGCCAAAAATCGGCAGCTTGAGCAGGACGCGATCCATGAACATCTGCACTTTGCGCGAGCGCTTCCACGCCTGCAGAAGAGCGTAGATGCCACCGCCGATGCCGCCAAAGATCGCCCACCACCATTCGACGAAGAAATCCGAGATTGCCATCACCACCAGGGTCGGTCCGGGCAGATCGGCACCGAAGCTGGTGAACAGGTCCTTGAACGCCGGGATGACAAAAATCATGATGATGGCGGTGATGATGAATGCCACCACGATGATGGAAACAGGGTAGAACAGCGCCGATTTGATCTTGCCCTTGATGGCAAGGATTTTTTCCTTGTAGATCGCCAGCCGGTCGAGCACGCCTTCCAGGATACCGGCGGCTTCGCCGGCGCCCACCAGGTTGCAGAACAGCGCATCGAAATACAGCGGATGACGGCCGAAAGCCTGGGTCAGGCTGCTGCCCTTCTCGATGTCGGCCTTGATTTCGCCCAGCAGTCGTTGCATCGATGGATTGGAATGGCCGCGCGCGACGATTTCGAACGACTGCAGCAAGGGCACGCCGGCTTTCATCATGGTCGCCAGCTGGCGCGTGAACATCGTCACGTCCTTGTCGGTGATGCGCTTGCCGCTGCTGAAAAGCTTGCTCTGCTTTTTGACCTTGGTGACCGTAATGCCCTGTCTACGCAATTGCGAGTTGACCAGGGCCTCGCCGCCGGCAAGCATCTGGCCCTTGATCTTCTTGCCGCGCTTGTCCATGCCTTCCCATAGGAAGGTGGCGTCCTTGATTGCCTTTGCCGCTGTAGCCATATCTGACGTTCCTTACATGTTAGTGACGGCCTCGACTTCCTCGAGAGAAGTCTGGCCCGATTTGACCTTCAACAAGCCCGCCTGCCGCAGGTCGAGCACCCCTTCACGCCGCGCCTGGTCGGCGATATCGGTTTCATTTCCGCCCTTGAGGATGATGCGGGTCATCTCGTCGGTAATGGGCATCACCTGATAGATGCCCAGCCGCCCCTTGTAGCCGGTGCCACCGCAGATGTCGCAGCCAACCGGCTTGTAGGGTCTCCATTCGCCGCCGAGCTGATCCTCGGTAAAGCCGGCAGCAAGCAGCGCTTCATCAGGTATATCAACCGGCTGCTTACATGAGCAGAGGCGACGCGCCAGGCGCTGCGCGGTGATCAGGATGACGGAAGACGCGACGTTGAACGGCGCCACCCCCATGTTGAGCAGGCGGGTGAGCGTGGCAGGCGCATCGTTGGTGTGCAGGGTGGACATCACCATGTGGCCGGTCTGCGCTGCCTTGATGGCGATATCGGCAGTTTCCAGGTCACGGATTTCACCGACCATGATGACGTCGGGATCCTGCCGCAGGAAAGATTTGAGCGCAGCTGAAAACGTCAATCCTGCCTTGTCGTTGACGTTGACCTGGTTGATTCCGGGCAACTGGATTTCCGCCGGGTCTTCCGCGGTCGAGATGTTCACGTCGGGCTTGTTGAGGATATTCAGGCAGGTATAGAGCGAAACGGTCTTGCCGGAACCGGTCGGGCCGGTCACCAGCACCATGCCATAGGGGCGCTGCACGGCGTTGAGCAGAAGCTCCTTCTGCCACGGCTCGTACCCCAGCGCATCAATCCCGAGCTGGGCGCTGGTGGGATCGAGAATCCGCATGACGATCTTTTCGCCATAGAGCGTCGGCAGTGTGCTGACCCGGAAATCGATGGCACGGTTCTTCGACAGGACCATTTTCATGCGCCCGTCCTGGGGCACCCGCTTCTCGGAAATGTCCAGGCGGGACAGCACCTTGATGCGCGATGCGACCTTGTCCTTGATCGCCATGGGCGGCTGCGCCACCTCGTACAGGATGCCGTCGCGGCGATAGCGAATGCGGTAGTACTTTTCGTAGGGTTCGAAATGGATGTCGGAGGCCCCGGCATTGATCGCGTCGAGCATGATCTTCTGCAGGTAACGCACCACAGGCGCGTCATCGATTTCGACGCCGGCGGCATCCGGCTGAGCCTGATTGGCTTCCTCGTCGATGAAATCGAGGTTGAGATCCTCGGCGTTGAGCACTGCCTGGGCACTCTCTGACGCCTGGCCAATTTTCTCGATCAGCTTGCCGAGCTTGTCGTCCTCCACCACCACCGGCTCGACTGCCTGGCCGGTCTGGAACTTGACCTCGTCCAGAGCCTGCAGATGGGTGGGGTCCGAAGTGGCGACATACAGCTTGTTACCGCGCTGATGCAGGGCCAGCACGCGATGCTTCTGTACCAGCTTGGGATCGAGCAGACTTTGCGGCAGACTCTCTGCATCCATGGCGCCCAGGTCGAGGAACGGAAAACCGAAGGAGCCGGAAGCAAACTCGGCGATCTGGTCGGCCTTGAAGCGCCGACCCCTGATCAACTCGGTCACGAACGACTCGCCCGCCTGGCTCGCGCGCTTCCATGCCCCTTCCGCATCTTCCTCGGACAGCCATCCATGGTTGACCATGGCGCGCGCCAATCCTGTCAAGTTGAGAGTGTTTGTCAAAGCAGCCATTTCATCGGTTCCAGATAACAACACGCTTTCAGCGCGCATGTTCTTGATTCAACACCTGGGGCAGTACCGGATTTTTCCGGCAGGCCAGCGACACGCCGCCCGGCAGGGAATCAAGGCTTATTACGGCGATAACTTGCCTAAATTGAGGTCTCATTGACAGGCTCGGTCGAGCCCGTCGGGATGTCGCTTTGCCCGGGAAGGTAAATTCTTGCCATCCTCACCGCACGGTCCTGCGTCTGGACGATTTCTACCGGCACATTACCCAGCTTGATGCTGACGCCCGCTTCCGGAATGTCTTCGAACTGCTCGAGTAGCAGACCGTTGAGCGTCTTTGGTCCCTCGAGCGGCAGGGACAGTCCGAGCTTGCGGTTGAGGTAGCGCAATTGCACCGCGCCCTCGACCAGCCAGCTGCCATCCTTGTCCTGGCGCAGGCTACCCAGACCCGTGGGCGCGTGGGTGGTGAACTCACCGACCATTTCTTCGAGCAAGTCCTCCAGCGTCACCAGCCCCTGAAGCTCGCCATACTCATCGACAACCAGCGCCAGACGGCGCCGGCTGGTCTGGAAGTTGTGAAGCTGGGTGAACAAGGGGGTGCCTGCCGGGACGAAATACGGTTCCTCCAGGCTTTGCCGCAGCTGTTCCATGTCCAGTTCGTGGCCGGACAACGCATGCAGGGAACGCCGCAGGTGCAAAATCCCCAGCAGGTTGTCCGGCGAGTTTTCGTACACCACCAGACGAGTATGGTGACTAGTCGAAATCTGCTGAATAATTCGGTCCGCATCATCGCCTAGATCAATCGACTCGATCAGATTGCGCGGCATCATGACATCGTCGACCGTGATGTCTTCGAGTTCCAGCAGGTTGGTGAGAATTCGATGGTGCTCGCGGGGCAGCATCCCTGATGACTCCAGCACCACGCTGCGCAGTTCCTCGAGGCCGAGGCGACTATGCTGGCCCGGCTCAGGTTTCCTGATCCGCAGCATCCACAGGATCACCTGCACAAACAGGTTGACGAACCAGACGATCGGATAGGTCAACCTGAGCATCGGCAACAACACATAGCCCGCCGGATAGGCGATACGCTCGGGATAGGACGCACCCAGCACCTTGGGTGTCACTTCGCTGAACACCAGGATGACGAAGGTCAGCAGCAGGGTCGCGACAGACAGGGCGACATCCGAATCACCGTAAAGGCGGATGGCGATGATCGTGGCCAGCGTCGCTGCCGCGATATTCACGAGATTGTTGCCGAGCAGTATCACGCCCAGCAGCTTGTCGGTCTGATTGAGCAGGGACAGCGTGCGGACAGCACCCCTGTGTCCATTATCGGCAGCATGGCGAAGCTTGTAGCGGTTGATCGCCATCATCGCCGTTTCAGATGCCGAAAAGCAGCCGGAAATGACCAGCAGGCCCGCCAGCAGGCCAAACAGTGTTCCGACGGAGAGATCTTCCAATTACTTGATCCTGAACATTGCGGCCGGCCAGTTATAGCGGCCGGCCGACTTCAGCGTCCCAACAGCACTTCCAGCACGAACTGCGACCCGACATAGGCGAACAACAGCAGGACGAATCCGGTCAGGGTCCAGTAGAGCGCGGTGCGGCCGCGCCAGCCGCGAAAATGCCGCCCGAGCAGAAGGCCGCCGAAGACGAACCAGGAAAGAATGCCGAACACGACCTTGTGGTTGAACTGCAGCGGCTGGCCGAACAGCATTTCCGAAAAAAAGACCCCGCTGAAAACTGCCATGGTCAGCAAAACGAAGCCAGCGCCTATGGTTCTGAACAGCACGGCCTCCAGAGTCAGCAGCGGCGGCGTGCCGCCCTCGAACAAGCCTCCCCGGTGCAGGCGTTTTTCGAGAACCGTCATCAGTACTGCGTGAAGCGCCGCCACCGCGAGCAATCCGTAAGCCAGAAACGCCACCACCAGATGGCCGCGCAGGGTCAGGGTCTGCGAGTTGGGAATAAGGTGCGTATCGGAGAAGAACAGCATCAGCAGCAGACTCAGCGCCGCCAGGCCATTCACCCAGGACTGCACCCACGCCACGGGTGCACCGTAGCTTGCGATCCAGTAAATCAGTGCGGTGAGCCAGAATATGGTGGAAAGCGAGTTGCCGAATCCAAGCCGGATATCGCCCTGCCCCAGCACCGAGTCGAACAACAGCGCTCCGTGCATCGCCAGGACGATCGGCAGCAGGACACGCATCCAGGCAGGTTGCGCCTGTGGCAGACGATAGTTGTGCCATGCCATCAGGCCGTACAAGGCACAGGTGAAGAGAGTAAGCGGCAGGAGCAGGGACATTCGGTAAAATGACGGTAGTTTCGAACCTATTATCCATGCCGCGCCAAGCGGCAACAAGGAAACCATGCTAGACAACCTCAGCAACCGCCTTTCGGGCGTCGTCAAAACCCTGCGCGGACAGGCACGCATCACCGAGACCAATGTGCAGGATACGTTGCGGCAGGTGCGGCTTGCCCTGCTCGAAGCCGACGTTGCCCTGCCGGTGGTCAGGGAGTTCATCGAGAAAGTCAAAGCCAAGGCGCTTGGACAGGCAGTCATGACCAGCCTGTCTCCTGGACAGGCGCTCATCGGCATCGTCCACGACGAACTGACCGAGCTGATGGGGGGCGAGAATGCCGACCTCGACCTGTCCGCCGCGCCACCCGCCGTCATTCTCATGGCCGGCCTGCAAGGTTCGGGCAAGACCACCACCAGCGGCAAACTGGCCCTGCTACTCAAGGGACGCAAGAAAAAAACCCTGCTGGCCTCCTGCGACGTCTATCGACCGGCCGCCATCGAGCAGCTGCGTCAGCTCGCCAGCCAGCTCGATGTGGGCTTCTTCGACGCCGGCGCCGAGCAGGACCCGGTCAAGATCGCACGCACTGCCCAGGAACACGCACGCAGGCAGTTTTATGACGTGCTGATCGTCGACACCGCCGGACGTCTGGCGATCGACGAAGCCATGATGAACGAGATCCGTTCCCTGCACGCCTGTCTGGATCCGGTCGAGACGCTGTTCGTGGTCGATGCCATGCAGGGCCAGGACGCCATCAACGTCGCCAAGGCCTTCAACGAAGCTTTGCCGCTTACCGGCGTGGTGCTCACCAAGCTAGATGGCGATGCCCGTGGC
>JBAPWR010000238.1:0-3120 GCA_049283775.1 Thiobacillus sp. | reverse complement strand
GTGTTTGAGGAGGAAGCGGAGGTCGGCCTTTATGCCCGTCAGGGTGCTCTCCCCAACCCCTTTCCCGCTGGCGGGAGAGGGGCTATTCGGTGAAGTGGTCATAGCCGGTTTTCTCGATCTGCATTGGCTGGCCGTCGGCGCCGCGCAGCACCAGTCCGGGCGCCTGCGTGATGGTGCCGATGCGGGTGACGCTGACGCCGCCCGCCACGCCGGCGGCGAGCACCGCTTCGCGCTGTTCCACTGCGGCGGTGAAGCACAGTTCGTAGTCGTCGCCGCCGGCCAGCATGCAGTCGCGCGCGACCGGCTCGTGCAGGTAGGCGCGGGCGACTTCTGGGATGGGGAGTGCGGCGAAGTCGAGCTCGGCACCGACGGCGGAAGCATCGAGGATGTGCCCGAGGTCGGCGAGCAGGCCGTCGGAAATGTCGATCGCGCTGCGGGCGATGCCGCGCAGCGCGATGCCGAGTTCGACGCGCGGCGTTGGCAGATACAGCGCCGGCAGCACCCTGGCGGCGTCGATCTGCTCCATGAACAAACGTCCCTGGCGATAGGCCAGCGCCATCGCCGCCGCGCCGAGCTGGCCGGAGACCCAGACGTCGTCACCTGCGCGCGCGCCGCTGCGCCTGAGCGCCTGGCCGGGCGGCACTTCGCCGATCGCGGTGATGGCGATGGTCAGCGCGCCGCGCGTGGTGTCGCCGCCGACCAGTTCGATGCCGTGCATCTCGGCGAGGCGGAAGAAGCCGCGCGAAAAGGCGGTGAGCCAGGCTTCGTTGGCGGCGGGAAGCGCGATCGAGAGAGTCGCCCAGCGCGGCGTCGCGCCCATCGCCGCGAGGTCTGAGAGGTTCACCGCGAGCGACTTGTGGCCGATCCCGGCCGGTCCGTCCTGCGGCGAGAAATGCCGGCCTTCGAGCAGCATGTCGGAAGTGACGGCGAGCTCCATGCCCGGCGTCGGCGCCAGCAGCGCGCAGTCATCGCCGACGCCGAGTACCGCACCGGGAGCGGGGCGGGTGAAGTGGCGGGCGATGAGGTCGAATTCCATTTCAGGGGTCAGGATTCAGGGATCAGGATTCAGCGGGCCTTGTGCGGCTCCGCCGCGCTTGATGAATGCAAAATTTGCGACATGATTCCCCCTGACCCCTGACCCCTGACCCCTGACCCCTGACCCCTGACCCCTGACCCCTAGCCCCTGCTTTTCGCCATCCCGATCTCCACCGCACGCGCTTCCTGGGCGAGCTTGTCCAGCACGCCGTTGATGTATTTGTGGCCGTCGGTGCCGCCAAATTTCTTTGCCAGTTCGAGGCCTTCGTTGATGACCACGCGGTAGGGGACGTCGGGGCAGCTCACCAGTTCGTAGGCGCCGATCAGCAGGATGGCGCGTTCGACCGGGGAGAGCTCGGCGAGCGGGCGGTCGAGGTAGGGGGTGATGCGGCTGCTGAGCAGGTCTTCGTCCTTGAGCACGCCGTAGAGCAACTGGCGGAACCACTCGGCGTCGGCGCGCTTGAAGTTGTCGTCCTCGGCCAGGTTGGCGGCGATGAGGGTGACTGCGGCGCCACCGACCAGCCAGGCATACAGTCCCTGCAGGGCGAACTCGCGCGCGATCTTGCGGGAACCGGCCATCAACGTTTACCTCGTGCAGCGAAACCTTGTCCCCCTCTCCCGTGAGCGGGGGAGGGCGGGGAGGGGGGAACTGTCATGCCGGCCATCATTGCAGGCGATTGAATGTATGGCATTAGGGTCAGATCCGCTTCAGCAGGTTGGCCATCTCGATGGCGACGCGCGCGGCGTCCTTTCCCTTTTCGTGCATGCGGACGTGGGCCTGCTCCTCGTTCTCGACGGTGAGGATGGCGTTGGCGATCGGCACGCCGGTCTTCAGCGTGACGTCGAGAATGCCGCGCGAGGATTCGTTGGAGACGACCTCGAAATGGTAGGTTTCGCCGCGCACCACCGCGCCGAGGGCGATGAGCGCGTCGAACTTGCCGCTCTGCGCCATCTTCTGCAGGGCCAGGGGATGCTCGAGGGCGCCGGGCACGTTGACCAGCAGGATGTCGTCCTTGGCGACCTTGAGGCGGGCGAGTTCGAGGCAGCAGGCCGACAGCAGGCCTTCGCAGATGTCGATGTTGAAGCGGCTCATGACAATGCCGATTTTCAGGCCGGAGCCGTCGAGGGTGGGATCGTATTCCTTGATCGAGTCTTGTGACATGGGAGTTCCTCGTCTTGTCCGCGTTTGTCTGTTGGTGCGTTTGCCCCCGGCGACGCGGTCAGCGCGGGCAACGCGGGGACATCAATTTCGCTTGCGGCCGCGCCGCCCTCGATGCGCATGCGCGAGGGGCAGCAGGGCCTGAACTCAGGCTTTGTCGTGGTCGGCGTAGCCGGTGACCTCGAGTCCGAAACCGTCCATCGCCGGCATTTTACGCGGGCTGGCGAGCAGCCTCATCTTGCCGACGCCGAGGTCGCGCAGGATCTGCGCGCCGATGCCGTAGTCGCGCAGGTCGTATTTGCGCGCGGCGACCGGGGCCGGGTTGATGCGCTGCAGCAGGGCCTCGGCAGTCTCCGGCCGGTGCAGCAGGACGATGACGCCGGACTGCGATTCGGCGATGCGCTCCATCGCGCCGATGATCGGCCAGGAATGGCCGCCGCCGGTGACGTCGAGAAAATCCATCACCGAGAGCGGCTCGTGCACCCGCACCAGCGTCTCGCGGTCGGCGTGGATCTCGCCCTTGACCAGCGCCAGATGGGTTTCCTTGGCGCACTTGTCGCGGTAGGCGATCAGGCGGAAGGCGCCGTAGACGGTCTGGATCAGGCGGTCGGCGGCGCGCTCGACCAGGCTCTCGGTCTGGTTGCGGTAGTGGATCAGGTCGGCGATGGCGCCGATCTTCAGGCCGTGTTCCTGGGCGAACGGCACCAGGTCGGGCAGGCGCGCCATGGTGCCGTCGTCCTTGAGGATTTCGCAGATCACCGAGGCCGGCTCGAGTCCGGCGAGGCCGGCGAGGTCGCAGCCGGCCTCGGTGTGGCCGGCGCGCATCAGCACGCCGCCGGGCTGCGCGCGCAGCGGGAAAATGTGGCCGGGCTGGATGATGTCGGAAGGCAGCGCGTCCTTCTTCACCGCGGCCTGGATGGTGACCG
>JBAPWR010000237.1:0-2102 GCA_049283775.1 Thiobacillus sp. | reverse complement strand
ATCCGGTGGAGATCCGCTGGCGGCCGATCGAACGTGAAGAACTCCCCTCCCCCGCAGGCGGGGCAGCGGGAGGGTCGCTGCGTAGCAGCGGGGTACCCACCGGCGTACTCCTTGCGGGTGGAGGGGCTGGGGGAGAGGGGCGCGGTTCGGCCGCGCGCGCAAGCCACCCTCTCCCCAACCCTGATAAAACTACTAGCCACTCGACTAGGCCCGCAAGCGGGCAAGTCGCTGGTTATCTCCCGCGAGCGGGAGAGGGGGCGAAGGCTAGGCCCAAGGCGATTGATGGGGGCAAACGTGATGCCCAGAGCGACTTAACTGAGGCCATTCTCGATGCCACCGACGAACTGGCGCGGCTCGGTCCCGGCGACATCCTGGTGTTCCTGCCCGGCGAGCGCGAGATCCGTGATACCGCCGAGGCGCTGAGGAAGCACCATCCGCCCGGCACCGAGATCCTGCCGCTGTTCTCCCGCCTGTCGGTCGCCGAGCAGGACGCGATCTTCAAGCCGACTTCCGCGCTGCGGCGCATCGTGCTAGCGACCAACGTCGCCGAGACTTCGCTCACCGTGCCCGGCATTCGCTACGTCATCGACCCCGGCACCGCGCGGGTAAAGCGCTATTCGGCGCGCAACAAGGTCGAGCAGTTGCTGATCGAGAAGGTGTCGCAGGCCTCGGCCAACCAGCGCGCCGGGCGCTGCGGCCGGGTCGCTGACGGCGTCTGCATCCGCCTCTACGACGAGGCCGACTTCGCCAACCGCCCGCGCTTCACCGACCCCGAGCTGCTGCGCTCGTCGCTGGCCGGCGTCATCCTGAGGATGAAATCGCTCGGCCTCGGCGACGTGGTCGGCTTTCCGTTCATCGACCCGCCGAGCAACCGCCTGGTCACCGACGGCTACCAGTTGCTCGCCGAACTGCACGCGCTCGACGAGCAGGGACAGCTGACCAAAATCGGCACGAGGATCGCCAGGCTGCCGCTCGATCCGCGCATCGCGCGGATGCTGCTGGCGGCCGAGCAGCAGCGCTGTGTGCGCGAGGTCTTGATCATCGCCAGCGCGCTGTCGGTGCAGGACCCGCGCGACCGTCCGATGGAGCGCGCGCAGGCAGCCGACGAGAAGCACAAGCTGTTCGCCGACGAGCGCTCGGACTTCATGGGCTGGCTGAAACTGTGGCGCTGGTACGAGGAGCAGGTGCAGCACAAGAAGACCAACCGCCAGTTGCAGACCCTGCTGCAGGACCATTTCCTGTCGCCGCGGCGGATGCGCGAATGGCGCGACATCCACGGCCAGCTGCACGCGCAGATGAGCGAGCTGGGCCTCAAGGAAAACGACAAGGACGCCGGCTACGATGCGATCCATCAGGCGCTCCTGACCGGCCTGCTGGGCAACATCGGCTTTCATTCCCCCTCGCCAAACCTCCCCCGCTCTCGGGAACGGGGGCAGGCGCCGGGCCAGGCCCGATCGGCCGAAGGCAGCTATCTCGGCGCACGCGGCATCAAGCTGTCGATCCATCCCGGCTCGGCGCTGGCGAAGAAGGGCCCGAAGTGGATCATGGCCGCCGAACTGACC
This sequence comes from Thiobacillus sp., assembly GCA_049283775.1. GTDB lineage: Bacteria > Pseudomonadota > Gammaproteobacteria > Burkholderiales > Thiobacillaceae > Thiobacillus. Next base: position 540 of record JBAPWR010000237.1, on the reverse strand, counting down.
GATACCGGCAGGCTGCTGGCGCGCACCGTCGCCGAGGTGCGGCCGGAATGGATCGAGGCCGCCGGCCGCCATCTGCTGACGCGCATGTACATCGAGCCGCACTGGGAAAAGGACGGCGCGCGCGTGGTGGCCTTCGAGCGCGTCAGCCTGTACGGCATCACCCTGGTACCGCGGCGCAAGATCCACTACGGCAGCATCGATCCGGTGCTGTCGCGCGAGCTGTTCATCCGCGGCGCGCTGGTGGCGGGCGACTACGACACGAAGGCGCCGTGGTTCGAGCACAACCGGGCCCTGATCAGGGAAATCGAGGACCTTGAGCACAAGGCGCGCAAGTCGGGGGTGTGGCTGGACGAGGAGCGCATCTTCCGCGTGTTCGACGCACGCATTCCGGCCGAACTGCACAACGGCGCCGCGTTCGAGAAATGGCGTGCCGGGGCCGAAGCCGCCAACCCGCAGGTCCTCTTCCTGCAGCGCGAGGACATCCTCGGCGAGGGACTCGGCGCCGATCACACGCTGTTCCCCGAGACCCTGGAGGTGGAC
>JBAPWR010000236.1:0-1906 GCA_049283775.1 Thiobacillus sp. | reverse complement strand
CGGTCCGGTCTGGCACGGCGGCAGCCATGGCGAGCCCGATCTGCTGGCCTCCTGCTACCGGCGGTCGATCGAGGTGGCCGCCGCAGCCGACCTCCATTCGCTCGCCTTTCCCGCCATCAGCACCGGCGTCTACGGCTACCCGATCGAACTCGCTGCACCGATCGCCGTCGCCACGGTTCACGACACCGCCCTGCGGTTTCCCGCCATCCGCGAGGTCATCTTCTGCTGCCACTCCGCGGCCGACCTGGGGATCTACGAAAGCCTGCTGAAGCAATACTGATTGCGTCATCGCAGGGACTTTTTGCTGTCCTATACTTCCGTGGTTCCAGACCCCGAAGCTGGCCCGCTACCCGGAGGGATCATGAGCGACGACACTGCCTTGCAAGAGCCCGCGCTGAGTTTGCTGCGCCACGCCGTGCTCGCCCCCTCGAGCCATAACACCCAGCCTTGGCGTTTTCGCGTTTCCGACACCGCCATCGACCTGCTCGCCGATCGCACCCGTGCCCTGCCGGTCAATGATCCCGGCGACCGTGAACTGGTCATCAGCTGCGGCGCGGCGCTGTTGAACCTGCGTGTTTCCGCGGCCAGCCGCGGACTCGATACCGGGGTGCAGCTTTTTCCCGATCCCGACGACCCCGACTGGCTGGCACGTGTCACGCTGGCGGGTCCAATTGCTGCGCCCTCGCCTGACGGCGAACTTGCGGCCTTCATCGAGGATCGCCGCACCTATCGCCGACGCTTCACGACGCGCAGCGTCGAGCAGGACTCGATAGCCCGCCTGCGCGAAGCGGCTGGCGCCGAAAACGTCCAGCTGCATCCGTTCACGGGGGAGCAGGCGCGGATGGAAATCGCCGGCCTGGTCGCCGAAGGCGACGACATGCAGTGGGCCAATCCCAGCTGGCGGCGCGAACTGGCCATGTGGATGCATCCGCGCCGGCAGGGCGATGGGCTGACCGTACCGGATCTGGTCGGTCCGCTCGCCCAGTTCGTCGTGCGCACCTTCGACATGGGCGGCGGTGTCGGGGCGAAAGACCGCCAGCTGGCCGAAGCCTCGCCGCTGCTGGCGGTGATCGTCACCCGCGGCGACACCATGCCGGACTGGCTGCAGGCTGGACAGGGTCTGCAACGGGTGCTGCTGACCGCATGCCGCCATGGACTGCAGGCTTCCTACCTCAACCAGCCGATCGAGGTGGCGCTGCTGCGCTCACGCGTGCAACGCCTGGTCGGCGAAGGCTTCCCGCAGATCCTGATGCGCCTCGGCTATCCGGCGGACCAGATCCCCGCCGCGCCGCGTCGGGCACTCGAGGATATCTTCGAGCGCATCGGCTGATCGACACGATGCTGCTGAAGTCGCTCCTCGTCGTTTCCCTGCCGCTTGTCATCGCCGTTGCCGCGGCCCTGGTCTGGGGCTCGTCGCGCTGGAAGGCCGGCACCCATGAACTGCGCCAGCAACTGGAAGCGGGACGCGCCACGGTCGTGCCGAAGACCGTGGACTTTGCCGAGCTCGATGGCCTGCCGGCGGCAGTGCAGCGCTATTTCCGCACGGTCCTCAAGCAGGGTCAGCCGATGCTGGCGGCCGTCGACGTCGAGCATCAGGGCAGCTTCAACCTAAGCCAAACCGGATCCGACTGGAAGCCGTTCACCTCGACCCAGCGTGTCGTCACCCGCCGACCCGGCTTCGACTGGGACGCCCGGATCAGGGTAATGCCCGGGCTGACGGTCAAGGTGCACGACGCCTACGTCGGCGGCGAGGGCATCCTCCACGCCTCGCTCGCAGGCTTGTTCGCCGTGGCCGAACTGCGCGGCAGCGGCGAGATTGCCGAAGGCGAGCTGATGCGCTTCCTGGCGGAAGCAGCGTGGTATCCCACCGCGCTGCTGCCGAGCCAGGGGGTGCGCTGGGAGGGGG
>JBAPWR010000235.1:0-5604 GCA_049283775.1 Thiobacillus sp. | reverse complement strand
CTGCGCAGCGCATCGGCCAGCGGCACCGAAGAAAAACTGACCAGGGGCAGGGTGTCCGCCGGAGCCGTGCCGAACAGGGTGGAGCCGGCGAGGCTGCCGCCGGACTCGGCCCACAGTGCGCGGAATGTATGGTCGAAGCTCGCTGCGGCGTCGAGCATGTTGAGCTTCAGGGTTTTTTCCCCGCACGACAGCGGATAGCGTCCCTCGACAACCAGCGTATACGGTTCGCTGGAGGCGATGCGCGGGGTCAGGCCGCTGCGCCAGTTGTCACAGTCACCTTCGGCCAGTTCCAGCTGCGAGATCAGGGCGATGCCAGGCAGCGCGAATTCGGGGGCGACGGCAACCTGCGAGCTGTCGGGAACCAGCCGCAGCGTGGTGGCGTTGAAGTTGGCGACCAGCGCACCGGGCGCGGCGTTGTAGAGCGCCAGCGGCTCGTTGTCGAAGGCTGCGGGATCGTGCGGCGGCAGGTTGAAATGACGGATGTCGAGCACCAGGTCGCCGTCGATGTGGCGGATGCCCCGCGAGCGCAACTCCCGCTGCATCAGCCAGAGGCGCTCCAGGGTCAGTGTCGGGTCGCCTTTTCCCCTGATGATGAGGTTGCCTTGCAGGCGCCCGTCGCTGATCGGGCCGTCCACCCACAGTTCCGTCGTCCAGGTGTAGGCGGGACCGAGTTGCTCGAGCGCCGCGAAGCTGGTCACCAGTTTCATTACCGAGGCCGGGTTGAGGGCACTGTCGGCATTGTGGGCGAGCAGGGGGGCAGGGGCATCGACCGCCTGGATCACCACCGCGACGCGTTCGGGCGGGATGCCGGCCTGTCTCAGGGCCGCGCTGAATGCGTCGGGCAGGGCCAGCGCAGGCAGCGAGAGCAGGACAAGTGTCGTGGCCAGGAGGACGCGGCAGACTGGGCGGAGCAAACGAATCATGCCGCTATTATGCCGAAGCCGCCGTGCGGTTCAGCGCAGCTGGAACAGTCGCACCGGCTTGCTCTGCCCCCTGAGTTCTACCGGGCCGAGGTCGATTGCCCCGGCCGGCGGCGCCTGCAGATTGTCGAGAATCGCCTCGGAGACCAGCAATTGCGCATCGAACAGCTTGGTTGCCTGTTCGATGCGCGCAGCCACGTTCACGGTCTCGCCGATCAGGGTGTATTCCTTGCGCTCCCGGGTGCCGACGTTGCCGGTGACCAGGGCGCCGCTATGCAGGCCGATCCCGAGCTGGGTGAAAGGTATCCTGCCGCTGCGATTGAGCGCGTCCACCCGGTCGAGAATATCCGTCGCGGCGTTCAGTGCATGCGGAATCTTCTCCTCGTCGTCGGCAGGGGCGCCGAACACCGCCATGAAGCCGTCGCCAAGAAACTTGTTGACGATACCGCGATGCGAATTGACGACGTCGATCAGTTCGCCGAACAGGGTGTTGAGATAGAGCATGACCTCGTGTGGCGTCTTGTCGGCTGCCAGCCGGCTGAAATCGCGGATGTCGAGAAACATCACGCAGGCTTCGCGCAGTTCCCCCGCGCTGTCGAGATTCTGCTGCAGCAGGCGCTGCGCGATTTCGGGCGAGACGTGCTGCCCGAATACGTTGATCGCATGGTCGCGCTGCTGGGCGTTTTCCACCGACTGCTTCATCTGCCGCTTGAGCGAGAGGGTGAAGAAGCCGGCGAGCAGGCCGGTTGCCAGCAGCAGCGCGCCCTTGACCAGGTAGGCAGCCGGGTCGGTGAGCATTTCCAGACCGGCCAGCGGTGCTTCGTCGCCGATATAGATGACGGCGATCAGCAGAAACTGCAGTGCAGCCACGACGCCGCTGAACACGCAGACCCAGAAATTCAGATACAGCGCCGCCATGAAGATGAACAGCGGATAGAGCATGGGCGTGGCCGAAGCCATCGCCTGCCACGGCCCCATTTCCATGATCAGCAGCAGCATCATGACGCTGGGAACGCTGGTCTCGAGCAGCACGTTGGCATAGCAGAACAGCCAGTTGGGCAGCTTGCTCTTGGCCAACAGGCGGCCGATGCGCAGGCGCAATACCAATTCGTACAGCATCATGCCGCTGAACAGCACGAGGAAGGGCCAGAACAGATTGCGGATGGGGCCGGACAGCGCCGCTGGCCAGGCGCCGGGCAGGTAGGCCACGGCAAGCAGCAGCAGGATCATCAGCGCAAAAAAGCCCGCGGTCAGACTGGTGCGCTGGCGCTCGCTGTCGAGCGCATTGCTGAGGATGCTCTGATTGGCTGGCCGCGGCGCGTTCATCGGGACTGGACCGCTTAGGCGGGGCCGGCCTTGCCATGGTGGCGCAACAGCCGATCGAGCGCCTGTTTCAGCGGCCCTTCCTCGATCTCGGCATCGAGTTGCGCCAGGCTGTCGAGCGCAGCGGCAGGCAGGCCGGGCTTGTCGACATGTGGAATGGGCGAGGCCAGCAACTCCGGGTTGACGCTGACCCGCAGCGAACTGACCGCCACCCCGCGGCGAACCATTTCTGCGACCAGGCTGTCGGACTGGTGCCGCAGCCGGCTGGCCACGGCACCGCTGTCGCAGGCGAGGCGAAGCTGGCCGCCTTCCAGTTGCAGCACCCGCACATGTCCGTTCAGGGCCGCGGGCAGGCTGCGGTCGAGCTGCGTCTGCATGCCGATCAGTGCCTGTGCACGGTCTCGCAGCGTCGCCGGCAGCTGGCTGGCAAGGATTTCGGCAAGGCTCGATGCGCTCATGGAACCGCCACGCAGCCGTCACGGAAGGCGGTCGGCGCTATGTTAAAATCGCAAGGATTACCGCCGCACCCCGCGGCTTTCGGATCACTCATGCTGCAATCCATCGTAAAAAAGATCTTCGGCAGTCGCAACGACCGGCTGGTTAAACAATACATGCAAAAGGTTCGCGCCATCAATGCGCTCGAGCCCGCCATGGAAAAACTCAGCGATGCCGAATTGGCCGCCAAGACCGCCGAGTTCAAGTCGCGCATCGAACAGGCCGAGCCGCTGGAAAAGCTGCTGCCCGAAGCCTTCGCTGTGGTGCGTGAAGCCTCGCGGCGCGTGCTCGGCATGCGCCATTTCGACGTTCAGTTGGTCGGCGGCATGGTGCTCAACGACGGCAAGATCGCCGAGATGCGCACCGGCGAAGGCAAGACCCTGATGGCGACCCTGCCGGCGTATCTCAATGCGCTGACCGGCAAGGGCGTGCACGTGGTCACGGTGAACGACTACCTCGCCAGCCGCGACGCCGGGTGGATGGGCCGTCTGTACGGCTTCCTCGGCCTGACCACTGGCGTCAACCTGTCGCAGATGCCGCACGATGCCAAACAGGCCGCGTACGCCGCCGACATCACCTACGGCACCAACAACGAATACGGCTTCGACTACCTGCGCGACAACATGGTCTATCAGATGTCGGACAAGGTGCAGCGCCCGCTGGCCTTCGGCATCATCGACGAGGTCGATTCGATCCTCATCGACGAGGCGCGTACGCCGCTGATCATTTCCGGCCAGTCGGAAGAAAACACCGCGATGTACCAGCAGGTCAACCTGGTTCCGCCGAAGCTGATCCGCCAGAAGGACGAGGAGTCCGAGGGCGATTACTCGGTCGACGAGAAATCACGCCAGGTCCTGCTGTCCGAGACGGGGCACGAGAAGGTCGAGGCCATCCTCACCGAGATGGGTCTGCTGCCGGAGGGCGGCAGCCTCTACGACGCCTCCAACATCATGCTGATGCACCATGTCTATGCCGCCCTGCGTGCGCATGCACTGTTCTTCAAGGACCAGCATTACGTGGTGCAGAACGGCGAAGTCATCATCGTCGACGAGTTCACCGGCCGCCTGATGAGCGGCCGTCGCTGGTCGGAAGGCCTGCATCAGGCGGTCGAGGCCAAGGAAGGCGTGGCGATCCAGAAGGAGAACCAGACCCTCGCCTCGATCACTTTCCAGAACTATTTCCGCATGTACAAGAAGCTCTCGGGCATGACCGGTACCGCGGATACCGAAGCCTACGAATTCCAGAGCATCTACGGCCTGGAAACCGTGGTCATCCCGACCCATCGTCCGATGATCCGCAAGGACGAGCACGACCAGGTCTACCGTACCGGGGCCGAACGTGACCAGGCGGTAATCAACGAAGTCCGCGCTTGCCACGAGCGCGGCCAGCCGGTGCTGGTGGGTACGACCTCGATCGAGGCCAACGAACAGCTTTCTGCCGAACTGAAAAAGGCCGGGCTGCCGCATAACGTGCTCAACGCCAAGCAGCACGAGCGCGAAGCCGAGGTCATCGCCCAGGCCGGGATGACGGGCGGCATCACCATCGCCACCAACATGGCCGGCCGCGGTACCGACATCGTCCTCGGCGGCAGCATACAGAAGGAAGTCGACGCCATCGCTCAGGACGAAACCCTGTCCGACAGCGAGAAAGAGGCACAGATCGCCGCGCTCAGGGCCGACTGGCAAGTGCGCCACGATGCCGTGCTGGCAGCCGGCGGCCTGCATATCGTCGGCACCGAACGGCATGAATCGCGCCGCGTCGACAACCAGTTGCGCGGCCGTTCCGGACGCCAGGGCGACCCCGGCTCGAGTCGCTTCTTCCTGTCGCTGGAAGACCCGCTGCTGCGCATCTTCGCTTCCGACCGCGTCGCCGCGATCATGAACCGCCTGAAGATGCCCGAGGGCGAGGCGATCGAACATCCGTGGGTATCGCGCGCGATCGAAAATGCGCAGCGCAAGGTCGAACAGCGCAACTTCGACATCCGCAAGCAGTTGCTCGAATACGACGACGTCTCGAACGACCAGCGCAAGGTGATCTACGAACAGCGCAACGAATTGCTCGCGAGCGCGGACATCGGCGAGACGGTTAGCGCCATGCGCGACGACGTGCTGAGTTCGACCATCGACCTGTATATCGCACCTGGCAGCATGGAAGAGCAGTGGGATGTTGCCGGGCTGGAGAAGGCGCTGGAAGGTCAGTACACCCTCGACCTGCCGCTCAGGCAGTGGCTCGACGAAGACAACACACTCAACGAGGAGGGCCTGCGCAAGCGCATCCTCGAAGCCGCCGACGCCTACTACCGCGAGAAGGAAGCACTGGTCGGCGCCGAGGGCCTGCGCCAGTTCGAGCGTGCGGTGATGCTGCAGAGCATGGACACCCACTGGCGCGAGCACCTGTCTGCGCTCGATCACTTGCGCCAGGGCATCCACCTGCGCGGCTACGCGCAGAAGCAGCCAAAGCAGGAATACAAGCGCGAGGCCTTCGAACTGTTCTCGTCGATGCTGACTGCGATCAAGAGCGAGGTGACGCAGATCACAATGACGGTGCAGGTGCGCAGCCAGGAAGACGTGCAGGCGGTCGAGCCGCGCGAGGAACTGGCCAACGTGGAGTTCCAGCATCCGGGGTTCGAGAGCGAGTTCGCCGAGGGCGAGTTCGCCCGGGACGAACTCGCCGAAGCGGCGATGCCGGGCGCGGCCAAGCCGTTCGAGCGCGAATTTCCCAAGGTCGGCCGCAACGACCCCTGTCCTTGCGGTTCGGGCAAGAAATACAAGCATTGCCACGGCAAGATTTCCTGAGGAGCGGCCATGCCTTACTACGTATTTCGTGTCGGGATGTTCAAGGTGCTGGAAAAGCAGGGCGAATGGGC
>JBAPWR010000234.1:0-2642 GCA_049283775.1 Thiobacillus sp. | reverse complement strand
ACACTCCGCCGAAGCCCCGGCATTGACCAGCCGCGGCGAGCGTGTCGCGGGCTGGAATGCTGATTCAGCGCGCTTAGTCGGGGACGAACTTCAGCACGTTGCCGTTGATGCAGTAGCGCTTGAAGGTGGGTGCGGGGCCGTCATCGAAAACGTGGCCGAGATGGATGCCCGAGCTGGCGCTGCGCACTTCGACGCGCTTCATGCCGTGGCTGCGGTCTTCGTGCAGGGTGATCGCGCCTTCCAGCGGACTGAAGAAACTCGGCCAGCCGGTGCCGCTTTGGAACTTGCTGTCGCTGCGGAACAGCGCGGCGCCGGTGATCGGGTCGACGAAGGTTCCGGGACGTTTCTCGTCGAGATGCGAACCGGTGAAAGGACGTTCGGTGCCCTGCTCGAAGGCTATCTGCTGCTGCTCGGGCGTGAGCAGCCTGAATCCCAGCCACTGCCAGAAGCGCGCCTTATCGCCGCTGTAGCCGGTGTAGCGCGAGACCTCCTTGCCCTTCTCGAACAGTACGATGGTGGGTGTCGCGAACAGGGTTTTTTCCAGCGTCCATCCGCTCGGGGCATTGGGATTCAGGGTGCGCGTGATGGGTACGCCGGACTGCCAGTGGTCTAGGACCTCGGCCTTGAACTGCTTGCAGAAGTCGCAGTCCTCGGCCTCGAAGACGACGAGTTGCCGGTCGTAGGCAAGTGCCTTGCCGTCGAGGCGGGGCGCCGGCGCCGAGGCCTTGCTGTCCGAGCCCGGATACTTCACGCCAGTGCCGCCCAGGCCGCAATAGCCGTTCGGGTTTTTCACCAGGTAGTCCTGGTGATACTCCTCGGCGGAATGGTAGTTTGTCAGCGGGGCGATCTCGGTGGTGATCCTGCCGCGCCCGGCCTGCGTCAGGGCCTGCTGGTAGGTATTGCGTGTTTCTTGGGCGACGGCCAGTTGCGCGTCATTGTTGGCATAGATGGCGCTGCGGTAGTTGCTGCCGACGTCGTTGCCCTGGCGGTTGCCCTGGGTGGGATCGTGGTTTTCCCAGAACCCGATCAGCACTTTTTCCAGACTGGTTCGGGTCGGATCGAAGCTGACCTTGACCACTTCGGCGTGGTTGCGCTTTTCCGACAGGCCCATGCGAACCTTGCGTTCGTGCGCGAGCACCGCCGGGTAGCTGCCCTCGATCTCTCCGTTGGCATAACCGCTTTCGACATCGACAACGCCGGGGAGCTCGGACATGCGTCTTTCCGCGCCCCAGAAGCAGCCCATTCCCAGCACGATGGAGTCGAGCGGCGTGTCGGGTCCGGCGGCTGTGCCGGTATCGGCCTTGCCGGCCGGAGGCTTTTCCTGTGCGCAGGCGCTGACCATCAGGCTCATGCACAGTGCCAAGAACAGGCCATGAATCGAACGACTGGAAATCATCTGCAAAATCCTCTTGAGAACCATTTCGATGCGCATCTCCGCCGGCGTGACAGGGGCGGATATTGCTTGGTCGGCGTCCGAAGGGATTGCTTACAACAGAAAACGCCGCGGCTGATCTCAGGCTGTTTTTGCGCTGCGTATTTCGGCAATCACCGGCGCGTGATCCGACGGCCGCTCCAGCTTGCGCATGTCGCGGTCGATGCTGGATGAGACACATTCGGCGGCCAGGGGTTCGGAGAGCAGGATGTGGTCGATGCGCAGGCCGTGGTTGCGACGGAAACCCATCATCCGGTAATCCCACCAGCTGAAGGATTTTTGCGGCTGTTCGAACAGGCGGAAGCTGTCCTTCAGGCCCAGCGCCAGCAGATTTTTGAAACGCTCGCGTTCCGGCTCCGAAATCAGCACGCTGCCCTGCCACGCCAAGGGGTCGTGGACGTCGCGGTCTTCCGGCGCGACGTTGTAGTCGCCGAGTACCGCAAGCTTCGGATATCTGACCAGTTCGTCCTTGAGCCAGGCGGCGAGCGCGTCGAACCAGGCGAGCTTGTAGGGATACTTGTCGGAATCGAGGCTCTGTCCGTTGGGGCAATACACGCACACCAGGCGCACGCCGTCGAGGGTGGCGGCGATGACGCGCTTCTGTTCGTCTTGCAGCCCCGGGATGCCGACGCTGACATCAGCCAGTTCGCCGCGGCCGAGAATGGCAACGCCGTTGTAGGTCTTTTGTCCGGCGAATACCACACGGTAGCCGGCGGCCTCGAGTTCGGCGACGGGGAAGTTATCGTCGGTGAGTTTGGTTTCCTGCAGGCACACCGCGTCGGGCTTGCGGGTGGCGAGAAAATCCAGCAGCTGCGGCAGGCGGACCTTGAGGGAATTGACGTTCCAGGTGGCGATTTTCATCTATTTCATATCGCCATCATTGGCGATGTCTGTTTGCGGATCATGTGTAGGTGCCTGTGAATCCGGCTATGCATGACGAAGAATTTTCCGACGGGGCATTTTGCCACACAGCGTCCGCGCGCTGAGGCTTCACGGGACCGGATGATGATCTGCCCCCGGTGTGCCGTTCTTACCTCCCCGTCATCAAGTTCGTTGCCGCCTGGTCTCGGTGATCGGCATGATCGTTGACAATCCGTGCGATCGTCTGCGTCCCTTCCCGCTGTGCCGTGGGAGAACAACTGTGGCTTGCAGCGCGATAATCGGTCTGTGCGTTCGCGCCCGATGCCCGGCTGATTCGCCGTTGCAAAAC
>JBAPWR010000233.1:0-2929 GCA_049283775.1 Thiobacillus sp. | reverse complement strand
GTGACCGGGCGCATGACCGGCGAATACGGCATGCTCGAGGGTCTGCTCGGCAGCCCGGAGAAGGCGCGCACCGTGACCGACTCGCTCGACAAGACCCGCGCGCTGGTCAGCAAGCTCGACGGCATCGCGCTGAAGATGGACGGCATGGTCGTCAAGACCGACCAGTGGCTGTTCGACCAGGGCGGGGTGGCGGAATCCACCCGGGAATCGCTGGCCCAGGTCCGCCTGATGCTGGACGACGCGCAGGCCAGCCTGAAAAAGGCCGACGCGGTGATGGCCAACGCGGTCGACATCTCGGCCAACGTCAAGGAAGGAACGACGGATCTGGCCAGGCTGCGGACCGAAATCGACGACGCGGTGCGCAAGGTCAACGGTCTGGTCAACGAGATCAACAAGAAGTGGCCCTTCGCCCGCGATCCGGAGGTCAAACTGCCATGAAGAAACTGTTCCTCGCTGCCTGCCTGATCCTGCTGGCCGGCTGCGGCGGCAAGACCCCGCCGCCCGACTGGAAGGTCGACTCCGCCGACCTGATCGAGCGCTACAAGAAACATGAACTGCGCGGCGAAAACATCCTCGCCGAGCGTTATTTCCAGCAGGCGGTCAATGCCGCCGGCAGCGCCGGACAGGTGGCGGAGACGGCGCGTCTGTGGCTGGTGCGCTGCGCCGTTCGCCGCGCCTCGCTGGACGATGACGACTGCAGCGAATATGTCGAACTGGCAAAGCTCGAAACCACCGACGAAGACCGCGCCTACTACCAGTTCATTACCCTCGACTGGAATAGGGTCGAGGCATCCAGATTGCCAAAGCACTACGCTGCGCTGCTTGCCGGGCCAGCCGACAAGCGCCTTGCGCAGGTCGCGGCCATCGACGCGCCGCTCTCCCGCCTGCTGGCTGCGAGCCTGGTCGTGCAACGCGGCGAGGCGGACGATGCGCTGCTGGCGCTGGCGACCGAGACCGCATCGGCCGAGGGCTGGAAACGGCCCCTGCTGGTGTACCTCAAGCTCGCGGAGAAACGTGCGTCCGAGCGCGAGGATGCGACTGCCCTGGCTGACATCCAGGCACGCATCCGCCTCGTCGAGCAACCCTTTTCAGCTTCCCCATAAGCAGGTACGCTCGGCAGTCAGTTGTTCGATAAAAAAGTTGGAGTTGCCTGATGGATAGTCTTACCGCGTGGCTGCATGCCCCCTGGCCCTGGTACGTGGCCGGCCCGCTGATCGGTCTGATGGTTCCCCTGATGCTGTGGATCGGCAACCGTTCCTTCGGCATCTCTTCCAACCTGCGCCACATGTGCGCAATGACGCAACCCAAGGCAATCGGGGTCGATTTCTTCCAGTACAACTGGCGCGAGCACAACTGGAGCCTGGTGTTCGCCATCGGCACGGTGCTGGGCGGATTTTTCGCCGGAATCGTGTTTGCCAACCCCAACCCAATCGACCTGTCGGTCGCCGCGCTGACCATGTTTTCCTACTGGGACGTGCCGATCGGCGGCGGCTACCTGCCCCCGGTGCTGTTCGATTTCAACTGGCTCAGCATCCTGGTGATGTTCCTCGGCGGGGTGCTGGTCGGCTTCGGCACCCGCTACGCATCCGGTTGCACCTCGGGCCACGCGATCACCGGCCTGTCGACCCTGCAAATGCAGTCGCTGCTGGCGGTGATGGGGATCTTCGCCGGAGGCTTGATCGCTTCCCACTTCATCACCCCGCATTTGTTCTCGATCTTCTGGTAAGCCGGCATGCGTTTCATTCCCTATCTCTTCGCCGGCATGCTGTTCGGCTTCGTCATGGTCAAGTCCGAGGCGGCGTCATGGTACCGGATCATGGAAATGTTCTATTTCCAGTCCTTCCACATGTTCGGGATCATGGGCAGCGCCATTGCCACCGGCCTGGCCGGGGTGTTCCTGCTCAAGCGCTTCGGCGGCAAGAATGCGCTGGACGGCTCGACCATCGAGGTTCCCTCCAAGGAACCCGGGCGCTGGAACTACATCCTCGGCGGCCTGATTTTCGGCCTTGGCTGGGGCATCATCGGCCTCTGTCCCGGCCCCATTTTCGCCCTGGTCGGGATGGGTTCGATCGGCGCCGTGGCAGCGCTGGCCGGCGCCCTGCATGGCACCTGGCTTTACGGAGTGCTGAAGGGCAAACTGCCACATTGACACAGTCATTGCGCGCGGTTAACGTGCCGGGCGACGTGCTGGTTCTGCGTTGTTTTTATCAATACTGGAGGAGTCTCATGAAAATTGCATCCCTGATCATCGCCGCCGGTTTGCTGGCCGCCGCCGCCTCGGCCCAGGCCGCTACCCCGCTGATGTCTACCGAATGGACCGCCCAGGCCTGCGACGCCTGGAACAAGGACAACACCCTGACTACCGGCCTCGCCGGCGACTGGATCAAGAACGACAACGGTCGCGGCTACAAGATCATCCAGATGTACCGGACCGATTGCGGCGATGCCTACAAGACTGAAATCAAGATCGTCCCCAAGGATGGCAAGGCGATGTGCGTCTATGGCGGCAGGGCTCAATCGACGCCTGACCTGAAGGTGGACTACGTGATGCACGCCGAGACCCCTCGCTGGACCGAAATGGGCAAGGGCGAGTATGGCCCGATGAAAGGCATGATGTTCGGCCGCCTGAAATTCTCCGGCCCGAAAATGGAAGCCATGAGCGTGATGGGCCCGTTCGAATCCTTCCTGCTGCTGGTCGGCAAGGTCCCGGGCGACACCTCCGTCTGCCCCAAGTAAGCATCAGGGCAGAAACGAAAAAAGCCGGGATCACCCGGCTTTTTTTCGTCCCGCTTTCGCTGCGGGCTCAGTGCAGTGTGGTGCCCTGTCCAAGCTCGGCGGGACGACCCGTGCGGATTTCCTCGGCGGTGGCATCGCGGATTTCCAGGACGTTGACCAGGCAGGTGACGGTCTGTCCCGCCAGGCTGTGGTT
>JBAPWR010000232.1:0-8023 GCA_049283775.1 Thiobacillus sp. | reverse complement strand
GCTGTGGAGCCGTCTCTAATCAAAGCGCCGGCGACTATGTCCATCTCAAGCTCGACCATCTGGGCGAGAAACTCATCGCCGAAAAACTGCCGGGGATACGCGATCTGTCGATCCGTTTCGCCGGCGTCGATCCGGTCAAGGCGCCGATCCCGGTTGCGCCGACCGCGCACTACATGATGGGTGGCATCCCTACCAACCTGCATGGCCAGGTGGTCGCCCCGGCGCACTACGGCCCCGAGGAACCGGTGCCCGGCCTGTACGCCGTCGGCGAATGCGCCTGTGTTTCGGTACACGGTGCCAACCGTCTGGGCGGCAATTCCCTGCTCGATCTGGTCGTTTTCGGTCGCGCCGCCGGCCGGCACATGCTCGAATACCTGCGCGACAATCCCTATCCGCGTCCGTTGCCGGATGAGGCCGCCGAGGCGAGCCAAAGCCGGCTGGCGCGCTGGGATCGGCGCGGCAGCGAGCGCGTCGCGGCGATTACCGCAGATCTGCGGCGGCTGATGCAGACGCACTGCAGCGTATTTCGCACCGAAGCGGTTCTGCGCGAGGGACTGGATCAGCTGAACGGGCTGGAAGCGCGCCTGGCATGTGCCGGATTGCAGGACACCAGCCGGGTCTTCAACACCGCACGCATCGAGGCGCTTGAACTCGAGAACCTGATGGGCGTAGCACGCGCCACCCTGGTGTCGGCGCTGAACCGGACCGAAAGCCGCGGTGCCCATACGCGCGAGGATTTTCCTGCGCGCGACGACGAGCACTGGTTGAAGCACTCGCTGTATTCGCGCGAGGGAGATCTGGTGGATACCAAGCCGGTGAGGCTCAAGCCGCTGACGGTGGAATCGATACGGCCGAAGGAGAGGGTGTATTGATGGGGATCGGGCATTTTTATTCTTTCGTGCACGAGCAGAGGCTTTGCTTTTCATCATTGGTTTTGCGACGGCTTCGCTTTTCGCCTGAGGGCGAGTGTCTTTCTTTTGTGTGGCCAAAAGAAAGTCACCAAAGAAAAGGCCACCCCTGCTGTACCGGCCTGCGGCTTCCCTGCGATGCTCGCCGACCGAGGCGGGGCGGGAACTCGCCCTGGCAGGGCACACAAAACGTGCCCTGCTGCGGAGCTCAGACACCCCGCCCCTTTTCCCCTCGGCCGGCTGTGCTTCTCGGCGGCACAGAAGGGGCACAAGTGCATGCGTCCGCGGGGTATCGCCCCTCAGAGCTGCCGATTTGGCGTGTGCGGACGGGAAATAAGCGGAACCGTGTTCGAGGTCCGCAGCAAGGCACGTCTTGTGTGCCTTGCCAGGGCGAGTTGGTGGAGCGCCCGTCCGTGCGCGCCAAATCGGGTACCCGAAGGGCAGTGATGCGGGGTCGCCTTTTCTTTGGTCACTTTCTTTTGGCGAAGCAAAAGAAAGTGACTCGCCCAAAGGCGAAAAGCGAAGCCGTCGCACACCCGCAGGCGAAAAGCGAAGCCTCTGCATTCCTGCTGAAGGATGAAAAACTAGCCCCCACATCCTCACACCCGTCCCGTCAAATCCACCACCCTCGCCACTTCCGCCAGCGAGGTGACGCCGTTCAGCACGCGCTTGATGCCGTCCTCCGCCAGGGGGTGATAGCCGTGTTCGAATGCGGCGCGGCGGATTTCATGCAATGGCGCATCGTTGGCGACCAGTTCGTCGAGTTCCGGGTCCATCCGCAGCAGTTCGATCAGGGCCATGCGTCCCTTGTAGCCCTTGTGATCGCAGGCCGGGCAGCCGGTGGCGCGATAGATCGGTGCGTCGCCCTCCTTCCAGTGGAGGATGTGGATCTCGTGTTCGTCCGGCGTATAGGCTTCCTTGCAATGCGGGCAGAGCTTGCGCACCAGACGCTGGGCGACGACGCCGATGATGTTGCCTGACAGGATGCCGGGCTGGATGCCGATGTCCATCAGGCGCGGAAACACGCCGAGAGCGGAGTTGGTATGCAGGGTCGTGAAGACCTGGTGTCCGGTCATCGCGGCACGGAAGGCCATCTCGGCGGTTTCCTTGTCGCGGATTTCGCCGACCAGGATGATGTCCGGGTCCTGGCGCATGATCGAGCGGATGCCGTTGGCGAAATCCAGCTTGAGATTTTCGTTGACCGAACTCTGGCGCATCAGGGTGACCGGGTACTCGACCGGATCTTCCAGGGTCATGATGTTGACGGTCTCGTTGTTGAGGTTCGACAACATCGAATACAGGGTGGTGGTCTTGCCCGAGCCGGTCGGTCCGGTGACGACCAGGATGCCCTCGGGGCGCGCCATCATCAGTTGAAGTTCGCGCAGTGCGTCTTCGGTGAAGCCCATCTGCTCCAGCGGCATGATGGATTTTTCGCGGTCGAGAATCCTCAGTACGACGTTCTCGCCGTGGATGCCGGGCTGCGAAGACACACGAAAGTCGATCGGGCGGCCGTTCAGCGTCAGTGACATGCGGCCGTCCTGCGGCGCCCGGGTCTCGGCGATGTTCATGCCCGACATCACTTTCAGGCGCACCAGGATGCCTGGCCAGTAGGTCTTGTGCAGGCTGCGGATCTGCTCCAGCACGCCGTCGACACGGTAGCGGATGCGCAGGAAGGCGTGCTCGGGTTCGAAGTGGATGTCGGAGGATTCGCGCTTGACCGCGTCGGTCAGCAGCGCGCCGACCAGCCGCACCACTGGCTGCGTGTATTCATCGGTTTCGGGATTGAGACTGGCGTAATCGACCTCGCCGGTCTCGATCTCGCGCAGGATGCCGTCGAGCGACAGGTCGAAGCCATAGAACTTGTCGATGAATTCCAGCAGCTGCGCCTCGGCAGCCAGCAGCGTGGTGATCTCAACCTGTCCGCCGAGCGAGGCCTTGAGCTGGTCCAGTGCCACCACGTTGAACATGTCGGTGGTCGCCAGGGTCAGCACGTCGCGTGCGTTGTCGTAGGCGATCGGCAGCAGGTGGTGGCGCCGGGCGAACTCTTCCGGCACCAGCTGCAGGGCTTCCGGATCAGCCACGACTTGCGACAGATCGATGCCCTGGCTACCGAGCGCGTTGGCCAACTGGTCGCGCAGCACCGCCTCGGTCATGAAGCCCAAGGCAACCAGTTGGCGGCCGATCGGCAGTCCGGTGGCTTTCTGTTCCTTGAGTCCGATGCGCAGCTGGTCGACGGTAATGAGGCCCTGTGATACCAGGGTTTCGCCCATGCGGAGTTTCTTGCGCCGTTCCATCTTCTTGTCGCTGCCGGAGATCAGGGAAGGGCTCTGAGCTGGCGAATGCGCTCCTCGGCCTGGGCGCGGTCGAAGCGGTGGACACCGCCAGCAGCCAATGCTCGTTCGTAGTAGCTCAGTGCGGCAGGGTGCTGGCGCAGCTGGTCCAGGCTGACCGCGAGGTTGTAGGCGTAATCGGCGTTGTCCGGCGCGCCGCGGTAGGCCTCGAAATAGGCGGCCTGGGCTTCGTTCCAGCGTTTCTGGTCGGCGTACAGGTTGCCCAAAGTCTGGAACAGATGCGGGCTGGATTCGCGGTCGATGAGAATTTTCAGCCGGCTTTCGGTGGCCTGGCTGTCGCTGTTGCCGAGCAGGTCGAGCAGCGCGGCCTGGGCGGTGGCGTTGCGCGGATCGCGCTCGAGGATTTCGCGATACAGGCGCACGGCGTCGCTTTCACGATTCTGGGTGGCGGCGATGGCCGCAAGACCGAGCAGGGCGTCGGTGCTGCGCTGGCGCGCCGCCGCCTGGCTGTAGAGCTGCTCCGCCCTGTCCAGCTGGCCTTGTTGATAGGCGCCATAGGCGTCGTTGAGCAGCACCGCCTGGGAATCGGGCTGAAAGCGCGGCAGGGAAACTGGCGAGGCTGCCTCGATTTGTGTTCTCGGGCTGGCGGAGGTCGGTCGCGCTGCCGCGGGCGCGGGTTTCGATTGTGCTTGTGCAATTGCAGCAGGCTGCGCCTTGGGTTTGGGTGCAACGGCTGGCTGCGCAGGCGCTTGCTCCGCAACGGGGGCAAGTGATGCGGGGTTAATCGCTGCCGACTTGGCTTGTGCTGCCGCCGGCGGAGTCTGGATCAGCGCGGGCGCATCCTGCGGCTGCAAGGCGAAATAAAGATAGGCGCCGTAGACCAGCGCAATGATGGCGGCGAGCAGGGCCGTCAGTGGAACCAACGACAGGCGCGGCCAGCGCAGGAACTTCTCGCGGCTGGGCTCGGGCGGCAGGCCGCTGTTGCCGAACAGCATGGTTGGCGGCTCGACCCATTCGCGTCCCTGCTTGCCCGGCATCGCCGGGACCGGCTCGAGTTCGAGATCGGCAGAAGGGGCGTTCCTGCCGGTGTTGGTGGCTTCGGCCTGTTTCAGAGCCTTCAGCAGCAGGCTCACTGATCGCTCCGGGCGAGCGGCAGCAGCCGCTGGAACTGGCGGAGTTCCTCACTTTCCAGGGTGGGGTTGGAGACCACGATCGGACGCAGGAAGATCACCAGTTCGTTCTGGCTGTTCTTGACTTCATGCTGGCCGAAAATCGCGCCGACACCCTCGGGTCGCGACAGCCAGGGGACACCATCGCGCGCCATGTTGTTGTCGTCCTGGATCAGGCCGCCCAGCATAACGGTCTGGCCGCTGCGCACCTGCAGCAGGGATTCCATTTCACGCACCTGGATCACCGGGATGGCGTTCTTGACGCCACTCGGCAGATCCGGATTGGGATCCAGTACCTCGCCGACCTGGCGCGAGATGGTCGGACGCACGGTCAACGAGACCATGCCGTTTTCGTTGATCTGCGGCAGCACCGACATGACGATGCCGACCGGGATGGTCTGCGGGGTCGTGGTGTAGGTGGTGACCGATTCTCCGCCGTTGGTCCCCGGAACGGTGTCGGCCTTGATGTTGAAAAACACCAGGTTGTTGACGACCTTCAGCAGGGCGGTCTGGTTGTTGAGTGCCATCAGCTTCGGGCTCGACAGCACTTTGGTGTCGCCGAAGGACTCCAGCAGGTCGATGGCGGCAGTGAAGCCGTTGCTGCCGGTGTAGGTGGCCGTGATGTAGGGCGAGAGCGTGCTGGCAAGGGCGCTCTGGCCGCCGCTGGCCGCGGTCTCGATCGCCCAACCCACCGATCCCTGCAGCGTCTTCGACCAGTCGATGCCGGCTCGATACTGATCCTTGAGCGAGACCTCGACGATGGTCGCTTCGATAAGCACCTGGCGCTGGGCGGACTGCATGACGCGGTCGAGATATTGCTGCACCAGTTCGTGCTGTTTGGACGTTCCCAGCACGCTGACGGAACCCGCCACCGGGTTGACCGCGACATCATGCTTGCCGTCCGTGGTGGACGGGCCAGAAAAAGCGGCAGTGAACAGCGTGGCGGCCCCGGCGCCAGCCTTGCTGGCCGCTTCTGCCTGCGATACGCGTTCGGCCCGAGCCGCCCTCTCGGCTTCCAGGCGCGCGGCCTTGTCCGCGCTGCTCTGGGTCACTTCCCGGGTGCCTGCGAGGATGGTGCGGATATTGGCTTCGAGCACGGCCCAGAGATCATTGCTGGAACGGCTGGCGACCGTGGTGTTCGAGGAGTTGCCGCTGCTGGTGGAAGTCGGGGTCGTGCCGCCGCTACTCAGGGCACTGCTGCCCGTGCTGGCGATTTCGGCCGCCACCCCGACGCTGGATTGGGTGGTGCGCGCGACGTTGACGTAGTTGACCGTATAGGTCTTGACGAAAGGTGTGTCGGGCATGACCGACACGGTGCGGCCGTTCATTTCGTAACGCAGATTGGCCTGGCGGGCGATGCGGTCGAGGATCGCCGGCAGCGGTTCCTGCACCGCGTTGAGCGAGACCCTGCCGTCGATGCCTGGGTGCAGGTCGATGTTGTACTGGGTGTCGCGGGCGATGGAGAACAGCAGGTCCTTGACCGGCACATCGTTGACCACCACGGTATAGGTCGGCTCAGCCGCCTGTGGCCGCGGTGGCGGCAGGCTCGGGGCGGCACGCACCGGAGCAGGCGGTGGCGTGATGGTGGCCGGCGGTTTTTCCTGGCGGATGTGCCCGGCCGAGGTGTCGAATGCCTTGGGCGGAACACAGCCGGCTGCGAGGCCAAGGCACATCACGGCAGACAAGCGAAGCAGCCCAGATTTCATGATCATTCCGGTGACAGGACAACGGTGCGCATTCTCCCGACCGTGCGCAGATACGGTGAACCTGAAGCCTGCCCGGTCATGGCGGCGAGGGCGGCACGGGCTTCGGCGCGATCGGTAAATTCGCCCGCCAGGATCATCCAGGCCGGGCGTCCCTGTTCCATGCCGTAAAGCACCCGCAGCGGTTCGGGATGCGGGCGCGCTTTCAGTTCCCCCAGTAATACGGCTGCCAGCGCGGCTTCTTTAGCTGCGGCGAGCTGAATGACGCGGGTGTCGGGTGCGGCTTCGGCCAGCCAGCGCGCGGTCTGGCGCGCCATCTCGGCGACGTCGGGCGTGAGCTCGACTGTCGCTCCGCCGGCCTTGGCCGCAGCGGCGGCGGGTGCTGTCGGGGTCGCCGGCGGCGGCGTGAGGGGAGCCCGCGACATCCATGCGATGAAGGCCAGCAGGCCGAGCACCGCGATCAGGCCGGCTGCGAGCCAGATCCAGCGTGACGACAGACGTTGCCAGACCGGCACGGCAGCAGTAGGTTTCATTTCCGCATCCCCTGCCGCCGCCTCCAGATGCCGAGGCTCGAGGTTGTGGGTCTGCTCGGCGTAGGCGGCGAGCAGGGTTTTGTCGGCCAGCACGTTGATGCGGCGCGACAACCCGTTCGACAGCCTGGTCATGCGGGCGATGAGCGCAGGCGGAAACAGGTCGGGTCCGCGATAGCCTGCCACAGCCAGCCGCGCGCGCAGGTAGGCGGCGACTTCCTTTTCGCCCAACGGCGAGAGGTTGAGGTTGAGGGTGATGCGGTCCCTGAGCTGACGGATGCGCGGCTCCGCCAGCAGGGTATCGAGTTCGGGCTGGCCGAACAGAACGATCTGCAGCAGCTTGTCGGTGGCGGTTTCGAGGTTGGTCAGCAGCCGCAGGAATTCGAGATTCTCGATCGGGATGCCCTGCGCCTCCTCGACGAACACCACCACCCGGCGTCCCGCCTTGTGGCGTTCGAGCAGCGCCGCGTCGAGCTGTGCCAGACGAGCCTGGCGGCTGGTCTTGCGGATCGAGGCGCCGAGTTCGGCGAGGATCGCGACCAGCATGTCGTCGGGGGAGAGGGTCGGGTTGCCGAGGTAGACGCTGTCGATGTGGGCGGGCAACTGCGCCGCCAGCTTGCGACACAGCATGGTCTTGCCGCTACCGACTTCGCCGACGACCTTGATGATGCCCTCGCCCTGGTCGATGGCGTAAAGCAGGGCGGCGAGCATTTCTCCGCGCTGACCGCCGGGATGCCAGTACTCCGTATTCGGCGTAATGCGGAAGGGCGCTTCTTTCAGACCGAAGTGATCGAAATACACGGGGTACGGCTAGTCGGTTCCGTAGGTCTGCATGCGGCTGTAGAGCGTGGTGCGGTTGATCCCGAGCAGCTTGGACGCCTGCGACAGGTTGCCGTGGGTCATGTTCAGCGCGGCTTCGACGTAGGCCTTTTCCCATTGCCGCAGGGTGGCGTCGAGGTTGAAGTTGGCCAGGGTCTGCAGCTGCTTGCGCGCCAGCTCGATCAGCATCTTGCCGTCATTCGCCAGCGGGATTTCCTGCGGATAGGCCTGGTCGGTGTCGAGTTCGGATTCCAGCTGCTCGGCATTGACCGTCATGCCGGGATACTTGGTGGTGAGGCGGATGGCGATGTTGCGCAATTCACGGACGTTGCCTGGGAAGTGATAGTCCTCCCACATCTGCTTGGCGCGCGGGTCGAGCGCGAACGGCTGGCTTTTGGCTTCGCGGGCGTAGAAATCGCGGAAATGGTCGAGCAGGTTGAGCTTGTCCTGGCCCATCTCGCGCAACGGCGGCACGGCGATGGAGAACACCGACAGACGGTGATAAAGGTCGGCGCGGAACCGCCCGGCCTTGATTTCGGCGCGCAGATCACGGTTGGTGGCGGTGACGACGCGGGCGTTGGAGAAGCGTGGCTGGGTCTCGCC
>JBAPWR010000231.1:0-4139 GCA_049283775.1 Thiobacillus sp. | reverse complement strand
CGTCGTAGACGTAGTCGCAGACAGCGCAGGTCCATTTGCGGAAGTCGGCGGAAAATTCAGGGGCAGGGGAGGCGGAAAGATTCATGATGGCAGTTTCCACGCGTCGAGCGTGGCGAGCAATTGGTTGAAGATGAGGTCCAGTTCGCCGCCCAGCGCATCGAGCTGGGAGTTGGCGTAGGGCTTGAATACCTCGACGGCCGGGCGGTAGGCGACCCAGGTTCTGGCGTCGGCTTCATACAGATGGATGCGCAGCGGGATGTCGATGCCGGCGCCCTTCTCCGCTTGCCACACCTTGACGGCGAAGTCGGGGCGGAACACCTCGAGCACCTGGTCGGCCGGCACATCGATGCCTTTCTTGGCGCAGTTGGCCTGGCCGTTGGCGTGGGCGACCAGGCCCATCGGGTAGGCGGCGATGGCGGCGATCAGCTTGTCGGCTGCCTCGTCAACAGTAAGGGACACCGCGAAGCGGATCATGCGACCTCCAGCTCCGGCTGATCCAGTGCGCAGCCGGCGCTGTCGAACTCGTGCAGTTCCTTGCGCAGGTGCTTGGTGGCCGGGGTGACGATGGCGATGAAATAGGCCTCGCGCAGCCTGCGCTGGGCAGCGTTGTTCACCAGATAGCCCTTGGCGCCGAGGTGCAGCATTGCCGCATTGGCTGCCTTGAGGCTCAGTTCGCCGCCGGCCAGCCGCAACGCCAGGGTGTCCCTGACGAACGGGGCGCTGCCCTCGCGCTCGATTTTTTCGGCCAGCGCGTAGGTGGCGGCACGCGCGGCGTCGAGTTCCGCCTGCAGTGCGTCGGCCTGCACGTCGAGGAAGCGGTTGACGTGGCCGTGGGTCTTGTTGGAGCGCTTCATCATCGCCACGCAGGCTTCGATCAGGCCGAGGCCCATGCCCATCTGCAGCAGGATGAAGGCCGATTTGGTGCGCGAGGCGAAGGCGCTGAACTCGGCGCCGGGATGGCAAACCACCTGTTCCTCGGGGAGGAAGGCATTCTTGAACTGGCAGGCGAAGGTGTTGGTGCCGTCCATGCCGATGAAGCGCGCGTTCTGCACCAGGGTCAGGCCGGGATGGTCGCCGCGCACCAGGCCGACCAGCAGCCCGGATTCACCGGCCACCGTGGCACCCATGTGGAAGTAGTGGTCGATGCCGATGTTCGACACCCAGGGCAGGGTGCCGTTGATCAGGTAGCCACCCTCCACCGGGGTCGCCTTGAGGCGCGCCTCCTCGATGCCGACGCAGGATTTCATCGCGTTGGACTGGCCCGTGCCGCCGAGCATCGTGCCGCTCGCCACTTCAGGCAGCACCCGTGTCTTCAGCGCGGTGTTGGGGCTGTTGCTGAGATACCACTGCAGCGCGTACTGCGCCCACACCAGAAAGCCGGTCGAGACGCACTCCTTGGAGACTTCCTCGATGACCTGGATCGCGTGCTTGAGTCCGCGACCGCTGCCGCCCAGTTCCGGCAGCGTAAGGCTGCCGAAGCCGCCGATTGCGCCGAGCTTGTGCATGAAGTCCCTGGGGTACTGGGCATGGATGTCGATGTCGACCACCTTGGGCGCGAGTTCGGCGGCGATGAGTTCGGCCAGGCCCGGCAACACCTCGGCGGGTGTGTCGGGGACGGCGGGGGCGAATGCGGTTGCGGACATGGTGCGCTCCTTAGACAGTCGGCCGGATCAGGCCAGTTCGACGCTGACGTTCACCGGATTGCGCAGCGTGTTGGCGACCGGCGACCAGGCATTGGAATGGGCGACCAGGTCTTTCAGCTCTTCCTCGCTGGCGTCCCCTTCCAGATGGACCTTGACGCGCACGTCGGTGAAGCCGAGCTTTTTCAGCGGGTCGAGGTCGCCGACCCCCCACACCGCGGTGACATTGATGTCGCCCTCGAGCTCGAGCTCGAGCCGGGTGAGGCGGATGCCGCGCGCCACCGCATTGGCGTGCAGGCCAACCGACAGGCAGGAGCCAAGGGTGGCGAGCACCGCTTCGGACGGGTTCGGCGCGGTGTCGTCACCGAGCAGGTGCGGCGGTTCGTCGATGACGTGCGCCGGCAGGTTGCGTACGTAGGTGAGGTTGCGGAACTTGCTCTCGCAGACGGTCTTGGCCTTGAGGGTGACGACCGATTGCGGATTGGCCTTGCCCTTGGCGGCGAGGGCGGACAGGCCTTCGCTGTCGATGGGTTCGAGCACGGCTTGGGTTTTCAGGGCGACGACTTCGGACATGGCATGACTCCTTGGAATAAGTTGATCGGGAACCGACAAGCCCTGTATTGCGATTCCCGTGCCAGCTCGGTCAAACAATGTCAAGCCATTGAATTGAAGAGAGATTTTTCGAAGTTTGCGCTGCAGACGTGATGGTTGCGCTAACAAATTGTCAACCTTTGTCAGGCCATTTCCAGGCGCTTCATGCGGTAGTTCAACTGACGCAGCGTCAGCCCCAGCAACTGTGCGGCGCGTGATTTGTTGCCGTGGGTCTGCGCCAGCGCCTGCTCGATCTGCTGGCGGTCGTGAGAGGCAGCCGGCAGATACGGGCGCACCGTCCCGCTGGATGGCGGGCTGAGCAGGCTGGATGCCTCGGGTGCGCCGGCAGCCTCGCTGCGGATGACATGCTCGACCTCGCGCGCCGAGATGGCTGATCCCTCGGCCAGCAGCACCAGGCGTTCCAGCACATTGCGCAACTGGCGGATGTTGCCCGGCCACGGGTAGTCGACCAGCCGCTCCATCGCCTCCGGCGTCAGGCCGACGTTGCGCTGGTAGCTCTGGCAGATGAGGTTGAGAAGGTGGCGCACCAGCGGGCGGATGTCCTCGCGCCGCTCGCGCAGGGCCGGCAGGCGGATGGGGATGATGTTGAGGCGGTAATAGAGGTCGAGGCGGAAGCGGCCGGCGGCGACCTGCTGCTGCAGGTCGAGGTTGGTGGCGGCGACGATGCGCACATCGATCGCGGTTTCACGGCGGCCGCCGACGCGCTGCAGCGATCTTTCCTGCAGTACCCGCAGCAGTTTCACCTGCATCGCCAGCGGCAGTTCGCCGATCTCGTCGAGGAACAGGGTACCGCCGTTTGCCTGTTCGAAGTAGCCGGCACGCGCGGTCGAGGCGCCGGTGAACGCGCCTTTTTCATAACCGAACAATTCCGACTCGAACAGGTTTTCCGGAATCGCACCGCAGTTGACCTTGACGAAGGGCTGGTCGCGGCGCGGGCTCGACAAATGCAGGGCGCGTGCGAACAACTCCTTGCCGGTACCCGATTCGCCGAGCAGCAGCACGGTGGCGTCGGTACCCGCGACCTGTTCGATCTGGCGCAGGGCATGGCGCAGTTCGGGCGAGTCGCCGACGATGCCGAGCGTGGCGTGTTGCGGCGAGCCGTGTTCGAGCGCCCATTTGAGTTCGCGGTTTTCGTGTTCCAGCCGCGCGGTCTGCTCGGCCACGCGGTCGTTGAGCTTGAGGATCTGGGTGATCAGGGTGGCGATGATCTCGAGGATGCGCAGATCATCGGCCAGCGCACGGGCACGTCCGCGGATGCGATGTACGCCGAGCAGGCCGAGTACCTCGCCTTCGCTCATCAGCGGCAGGGCGATGAAGCTCACGGTTTCGTGCGGCAGCCGGGTGCGGTCGACCGCGCGCGCCAGGTAGTTCGGGTCATCGTCGATGTCCTGCACGATGGTCGTCTCGCCGCTTTGTAGCGCCCGGCCGGTGACGCCGTCACCCGGACGATAGACACCGCGCTCGATTTCCTGCTGCGTCAGGCCATAGGCATAACGGATAGCGTAGTCGTCGCTGCCGGGCTGGCGCAGCACCACCCGGCCGCGGTTGAGGCCGAGGAACTCGGAGATCAGGTGCAGCATTTCGCGGATCACCGGACCGGGTTCGAGACTCTTGCCCATCAGCCTGGCGGACTCACGGATCACCAGCAGTTCCTCGTTCTGCAGGCGTTCGGCGGGTAATGCGACGGATGTCATGGCGTTTCTCCCGAAACAAATTGTTGACACTGTGTAATCAAGAAACGGGCCAGTTCGACCGCGTCTGACGGAGCAGTTCTCCAGGTGCGATAGAAAACAGACAGTTAGCGGTTTTCTCGGAGCTGGCACGCTTCGTGAGTGAGAAAAATTGGAAACACGGCTTGATCACCTGTGACGTTCGCTGAATACCCGG
>JBAPWR010000230.1:0-3621 GCA_049283775.1 Thiobacillus sp. | reverse complement strand
CCCAGCAGCGACAGCGAAAACGCGGTCAGCGCCAGCAGCACGGTCCAGGCCTTGAACGCGCCGCGCTTCTCGGTCACGGCGAGCGAGTGGATCAAAGCAGTGCCGGCGATCCACGGCATGAACGAGGCATTTTCTGTGGGATCCCAGAACCACCAGCCGCCCCAGCCGAGTTCGCGATAAGCCCACCAGCTGCCAAGCATGATACCGAGCGTGAGGAAGGCCCAGGCCACGGTGGTCCAGGGCCGCGACCAGCGCGCCCAGGCGACGTCCATCTTGCCGGAAAGCAGCGCAGCGATGGCGAAGGCGAAGGCGACAGCGAAGCCGACATAACCCATGTACAACATCGGCGGGTGGATGATCATGCCCCAGTCCTGCAATAGCGGGTTCATGTCGTTGCCATCCATGGCGGCCGGCAGCAAACGCTCGAAAGGGTTCGAAGTGGTGAGGAGGAAGGTCAGGAAGCCGATCGAGATCAGCCCCATGACACCGATCACCCGTGCCGCCATATCTTCCGGCAGGTGGCGCGAAAACACCGAGACCGCGGCGCTCCAGAACGCAAGGATCAGCACCCACAGCAGCAGCGATCCCTCGTGCGAGCCCCATGTGGCGGTGAAACGGTAGACCTCGGGCAACTGCGAGAACGAGTTCTTCGCCACGTTCAGCACCGAGAAGTCATTAACGAGGAAGGACCAGGCCAGGCAGGCGAAGGCCAATGCCACAAAAAAGAATTGCCCTTGCGCTGCCGGTCGGGCCACCGCCATCAGCGCGAGGTTGCCGCGGTGTGCGCCGTATAGCGGCAGGATGGCCTGTATCAGCGCCAGCAGCAGCGCTACGATCACGGCGAAATGGCCAAGTTCAGGGATCATGGTGTCTGCCTCCAGTCAATCTGTTATGGGTTCCTGATGGGACAGGAACGTTAATTGTGTATTCAACGATCAGTTTCCGCTTGCGCGGCAACCATGATACTCATTCCGCAACTGTCTGCTGCGCCTTTTGCGCCTGCTCGATGGCTTCGGCGGCTTCCGGCGGCATGTAGTTCTCATCGTGCTTGGCGAGGACCTGGCTGGCGGAAAACAGCCCGTCAGGCCCGAGCTTGCCCTCCGCCACCACACCCTTGCCCTCCTTGAACAGATCGGGAAGGATGCCCGTGTAGGTCACCGGTATCGTCATGGCCGTGTCGGTGACGACGAAACGGACAGTGAGTCCGTCCGCCTCACGCTTGATGCTGCCCTCCTCGACCAGGCCGCCGATGCGGAAGGCCCGGCTGGTCGGTGCCTCGCCGTTGGCGACCTGGGTCGGCGAGAAGAAGAACACCAGATTGCTGTTGAAGGCATTGAGTATCAGCACCACCGCCACGCCGAGAGCGGCGACGACGACGGCGATGAGGGCGAGTTTCTTGTGACGCGGTTTCATAAATCCTTCCTTGCTGCCTGTAGGCCTACTGACTCAGCTGATTGAGACGCCGGAGAGTCGCCAGAGTTCGCTGGCGATGACGCCGCAGCAGCCATATTTCTCCCACCACGCACAGCACGGTCATGCCATACGAACCCCAGACGTAGAGGCCGTAGCCGCCCATTGCCCAGAAGGCTTCCCAGCTTCCCCAGTTCATGCCCGGCCCTCCAGTTCGGCGCGCGCCCATTCGGTCTGTCGCTCGCGCTCGAGTATCAGGGTGCGCGAACGGGCGAGCGCGACGGCAATGGTGTACATCCAGGTGGCGATCGCCATGATCAGCATGCCCCACAGCATGATCTCGGCCATCGAGGACGAGCCGGGCTTGACCGAGGAACCCTGGTGCAGGGTGTTCCACCACTTCACCGAGAAATAGATGATCGGGATGTTGATGACGCCGACCAGATTGAGCAGGGCGCCGGCACGGTCGGCGCGGCGCGTATCGTCGATCGCGGCCTGCAGGGCCATGAAGCCGACGTAGAGGAACAGCAGAATGAGCTCGGAGGTCAGGCGTGCGTCCCACACCCACCACGCGCCCCACATCGGCTTGCCCCAGAACGCTCCGGTCCACAGCGCGAGGAAGGTGAACATGGCGCCGGTCGGCGCCAGGGCGCGGGTCATGATGAACGACAACCGGGTATTGAAGGCCAGGCCGATGGCCGACCAGAAAGCCATGACGACGTAGATGAACATCGACATCCAGGCTGCCGGGACGTGGATATAGATGATGCGGTAGCCCTCGCCCTGCTGGAAGTCGGTGGGAGCGACGAAGAAGCCGATGTAGAGTCCGATCGCCGTGAACACCACGGTAAGGGCGACAAACCAGGGAATCAGCTTGCCGGCCAGCGGATAGAAGGTCGCCGGCGAGGCGTAGTAATAGAGATTCAAGCGCTTACTCCACGGAAATTTTCAGGGCCAGCGAACTGATCCACGGCGCGATCAGCAGCGACATCACCAGGAAGGCCCCCAACAGTGACAGATGAGCTTCCGATCCGGTTCCGGACATGGCCCCCTCGACCGCGCCCGCACCGAAGATCAGCACCGGCACATACAGCGGCAGGATCAGCAGGGTAATCAGCACGCCTCCGCCGCGCAAGCCCAGCGTCAACGCCGCACCGATGCCACCTAGCAGCGACAGGATGGGCGTGCCGATCGCCAGCGACACGACCAGGATCAGCAGCGCCTCGCCCGGCAGCCCGAACTGGATACCCAGCACCGGCGCGATAAGCAGCAGGGGAATGCCGTTGATGACCCAGTGCGCCAGCGCCTTGCCCAAAGCCAGCAGCGAGTTCGGATACGGCGAGAGCATCATCTGCTCCAGGCTGCCGTCGCGAAAGTCGTCGGCGAACAGCCGCCCCAGCGACAGCAGGCAGGCCAGCAAGGCCGCCACCCACACCACCCCGGGGCCGATCGCCCGCAGCATCGTCGGTTCCGGCCCGATGCCGAGCGGGAACATGCTCACCACCATGACGAAGAAGAACTGCGCGGTCAGCCAGTCGCCGCGACGTCGAGCGGCCAGCAACACATCGCGACGGATGACGGTGATCAGAAAACGTAGCATGCGGTCTCATGGCCCAGGGCATCAGTCCCCGACCGAAATGGATTTGGGGGACACCCCATCGAGGGCAAGTGGCTGGTGGGTCGTCATGATTGCCATACCGCCCGCCACGACATGATCGCGGATCAGCTTTTCAACCATGGCGACGCCGTGCACATCGAGCCCGGTCAGCGGCTCGTCGAGGATCCACAGCAAGGCCCCGGCGGTCATCAGCCCCGCCAGCGCGACCCGCCTGCGCTGGCCGAACGAAAGAACGCGGGCGGGGAAATCCAGGCAGCGCGACAGACCCACCTGCTCCAATGCAGCCACGGCCGCAGCCTGATCCAACGCACGCCCGTCGAGTGCGGCAGCCAGGCGCAGGTTTTCCAAAGGGGTGAGGTCGTCCTTGATGCCGTTGACGTGTCCGACATAGGCCATCTCCCGGCAATACTCTTCATGCTCGCTGGCGATCGGCTGGCCGCGCCAGCGCACTTCACCGACCGCAGGACTTGAAAGGCCGCAGAGTATGCGCAGCAGACTGGTTTTGCCGTGGCCATTGCCACCCCGAACCAGCAAGGCCTCGCCTTCCGCCAACTCGAATCCCAGGTTCTTGAACAGCAGTCGCTCGCCGCGTT
>JBAPWR010000229.1:0-6404 GCA_049283775.1 Thiobacillus sp. | reverse complement strand
ACGCTGCGATGCCGGGCGAGCTTGCGTGCTTCTGCCTGCAGGACATCAGCCTGGCGGCGGGCGCGAAACAATTCATGATTGTGTTCGAGCACCGCATCGACGTACTGCTCTGCCGATCCCTGAAAGCCGGATTGTGCGGGCGGCGGCAGCGTCGTGTCCGCCGTCAGCGGCAGGGCGGAAAACTGCGCCAGCAGGCGGCTGCGCGCCTGTTGCAGGCGCGTGGCCGCTTGCTGCTGTTGCAGCCGGATCTGCGCCAGCGCGGCCTCGGCGTTGACGCGTTCGCTGCGCGGCGCTTCGCCCAGGCGGATGCGCGCGTTCACGGTCGCGAGCTGCTGCTCGGCAAGCTGGCGCTGTTCCTGCCACAGGCTGGACTGACTGGATTGGTTGAGCCAGTCGAACCACAGCGTCAGCAACTGCCGCCCGGACTCGTGCAGGGCTTCGCCCAGACTGGCTTCGGCATGGGCGTTGAGCGCGCCGGCCAGCGCACGATCAGCTTCGGCGCGTGCGGGCATCCGGATCGGCCGCGACAGCGCCAGGCCCCACTCGGCAAAATCGTCAGACGGCGTGGTCTGGATGCGACGCTGGTCGACGTCCGCGTCCAGTTTCCACTCCTCGCGTCCCTGCTGCAGGCTCTGGCTGCGCAGCGATTGCGCTGCATAATCGCCGCGCGACTGCGTCACCATCGGCGACGTCCACAGCGCAGCTTCGGCAGCCTTGGGGTCGGGCAAGTAATCGGCGTGCGCGTGGGCAGCAAACGCCCACGCCAGCGCCAGACTGAATGTGCGAACGGCGTTCGCCGGGCTCAATGATCGAACGGCGTTCATGCGCGCGCTCCTTTCAGAATGAATTGGCGATAGAGCAGGGGCAGCATCACCAGCGTCAGCAGGGTGGCGCTGACCAAGCCGCCGATGACGACGATGGCGAGCGGACGCTGGATTTCGGAACCGGGGCCGCTCGCGAACAACAGCGGCACCAGACCGAAGGCGGCGATACTGGCGGTCATCAGCACCGGACGCAAACGGCGCAGCGCACCGTCGCGTACCACGGCGTCACCGCGTAATCCCTGCGCGCGTAACTGGTTGAAGTGGCTGACCAGCACCACACCGTTCAGCACTGCAATCCCCAGCAGCGCGATGAAGCCGACCGACGCTGGCACCGACAGATATTCGCCCGACGCCGCCAGCGCGAAGATGCCGCCGATCAGCGCGAGCGGCACGTTCATCATCACCAGCAGGGCCTGACGCACATCTCCGAAGGTGACGTAGAGCAAGAAACCGATCAGCAAAAGCGCCACCGGTACCACGACCATCAGCCGCTGCGCCGCGCGCTGCTGGTTTTCGAACTGGCCACCCCAGGTGATGCTGTAGCCAGGCGGCAGTTTGACCTGGGCAGCGACAGCGGATTTTGCGTCTTCGACGAAGCTCACCAGATCTCGGCCGGAGACGTTGCTCTGCACAACAGTGAAACGCGCGGCGTTCTCGCGCTTCACTGCTACCGGGCCGTTGGTCCGCTGGAGCGTGGCCACCTGGTCAAGGCTGATTTCGCGGCCATCCGGCAACGTCAGACGAATCGCCTGCAGCGCGTCCGGCGACTCGCGCAAGTGGGCCGGGCCACGTAGCTGCAGCGGAATGCGCCGCCCCTGCTGCTGGATGGTGCCGATGACTTCGCCTTCGAGCTGGGTGCGCAACAGCAGCCCGATGTCGTCGGCGGACAGGCCGAAGCGCCCTGCGGCATCGCGGTCGATATCCGCCTGCAGATATTGCACCCCCTCGTTCTGCTGGGTATAGGCATCGGATGAACCCGGAATCTGCTCGACCACACTGAAAATCTCGCCGGCCAGCCGGTTGAGCGTGGCGAGATCGGGACCGAAAATCTTGATCGCGACATCGCCGCGCGAGCCGGTGAGCATTTCCGACACCCGCATGTCGATCGGCTGGGTGAAGTTGTAGGCAATGCCGGGGAAGCCCTCGATCACGCCACGGATTTCACCGGTCAGCCACTCCTTGTCCGGTTTGCGCCACTCGGCCATCGGCTTCAGCACCAGGAAGGAATCGGTGTCGTTCAGTCCCATCGGATCGAGGCCGAGTTCGTCGGCACCGGCACGCGCGACAATGCGGCGGATTTCCGGCACCTGCTTCAGCAGTGCCTGCTGTACCCGCGTATCCTGCGCCACCGCTTCCTCCAGGCTGATCGACGGCAGCTTTTCCAGCTGCACCAGGATGTCGCCCTCGTCCATGGTCGGCATGAAGGTTTTGCCGATCAGCGGATAGACACCGACTGCCGCCAGCATCAGCACGCCAGCGGTTAGGTAAACGATTTTCGGCTTTGCCAGCGCGCGATCCAACATCGGCGTGTAGAGGCCCTGCGCCTTGCGCAGCAGCCATGGATCTTCATGCGAACCCCGCTTCAGCAGCATCGAGGCCAGCACCGGGATCACGGTCAGCGCCAACAGCAGGGACGATGCCAGCGCGAACACGATGGTCAGCGCGACCGGTGAAAACAATTTGCCCTCCAGCCCTTCCAACGTCAGCAGCGGCAGGAACACGATGGCGATGATGGCGATGCCCGAGGTCACCGGACTGGCGACTTCCTGGGCTGCCCACAGCACGCGTTGCAACGGGGTTTCGCTGGTGTTTTCCGGGTCATGCGCCAGGTGCGCAACAACGTTTTCGACTACCACCACCGCGGCATCGACCAGCAATCCGATCGCAATCGCCAGCCCGCCCAGGCTCATCAGGTTGGCCGAAAGACCGAACTGGCGCATCAGCACGAATGTCGCCAGCACCGACAGCGGCAAAATCAACGCGACCACAATCGCGGCACGCAGGTTGCCGAGAAACAGCAGCAGCAGGATCACCACCAGCACCGCCGCTTCGAGCAGCGCCTTGCTGACGGTGCCCACCGCGCGGTCGACCAGTTGCGCGCGGTCGTAGAAAGTCGATATCGTCACCCCCTTGGGCAGGGTCGCCTGAATGTCATCCAGTTTCAGCTTGACGTTCTTGATCAGTTCGCCTGCGTTGACGCCTTTCAGCCCGATCACCAGGCCTTCCACCGCCTCGCCTTTGCCATCCTGCGTGACCGCGCCGTAACGGGTCATCTCGCCCAGCATCACCTGTGCGACATCGCCGACCGTGACCACCACGCCATCGATTGCCTTGATGCCGATGCGGCGCAATTCGTCCAGGTTTTCCACGCCGCCGTTGACGCGCACCACCCAGGTTTCCTCGCCTTCATTGACGCGCCCGGCACCGTCGTTGCGGGTGCTGGTTTCCAGCGCCGTGCGCAATTCGGCGTAGGTGACGCCGCGCGCAGCCAGCGCGGCCGGGTCGGGACTGACCGAGAACGTGACCACGCGACCGCCAAGTGAATTGACATCGGCCACGCCGGGAATCGCGCGCAATTGCGGGCGCACCGTCCAGTCGAGCAGGCTGCGTTTTTCCGCCAGGCTCAGCGGCCCCTCGATGGTGAACATGAACAGTTCCGATAGTGGAGTGGAAATCGGCGCAAGGCCGCCTGACACATTGGCGGGCAGGTCACCCTTCACATTGGCGAAGCGCTCTGCCACCTGCTGGCGCGCCCAGTAGATGTCGGTGCCTTCCTTGAAGTCGACCGTGATATCGACCAGCGCGTTCTTCGACAGGCTGCGCAGGATGGTCTGGTCAGGAATGCCCAGCAGCTCGGTTTCCACCAGCTGGGTGATGCGGGCTTCGACTTCTTCCGGCGTCATGCCGGGCGCTTTCAGGATCAGCTTGACCTGGGTGGTCGAGACATCGGGAAAGGCATCAATCGGAATCTGCTGGTAGGCGCGAACGCCCAGTCCCGCCAGCACCAGAGCCATCGCGAGCACCAGCCAGCGCCGCGCCAGCGCGAATTCGATCAGGGTGTTCAGCATGACGACCCCTCCAAGAACCGTAACGAGCGGGCGTCAGCCAGTTGCGCCCGAAGCGCAGGAACCGGAATGTATGTGGAATACATGAGGATTTCGAGCATCGGACGCAACTGGATCACGCCCGCGCAGTAGGTTGTTGGCGGGGTCATGTTCACTCCCCCAGCCATTGCGCTTTAAGCGCCGCCACGCCCTTGGCAGCGACGCGGCTGCCGGGGATCAGGCCGGTGACTTCGGCCTGGCTGGCGTTCTGGCGAACCAGCTGCACCGCTGTGGGCATGAAGCCCTGTGCGGTTTCGACGAAGACATAGGGTTCATTGGCTTTCCACACCAGTGCGGCGGCGGGCACTGTCAATCCCCGCGCCGACTGAGCGCCCGCAAGGCCGACTTGCACCGACTGGCCGGGGCGCAACAGTTTTTGCGGGTCCGCCAGACTGGCGCGTGCAAGCACGCTCTGCGACGCATTGAGTTGCGGCAACAGGGCGGTGACGCGGCCACTGGCCGGGCTGTCCGCCACCGTCACCGCCTGCCCGACGGCGACCTGGCGCACCTGCGCCGTCGACAGCGGAATCTCCAGCGCCAGTTTCGACAGATCAGCCACTTTCAGCAGCGCCATGCCGGCATCCACCCGCTCACCCGGCTCGGCAGCACTTTCCATCACCACCCCGGAGATCGGCGCGGTCAGCGTGATCGCACTGCCGGACACCTTACCCGCACCGAGCATCGCCAGCGCCGTCTGTGCTGCCGCCAGGCTGGCGCGCGCCGACTGCATCTCGGCTTGCGTTGTGCGCAGGCGCGATTCAGCGATCAGACCTTCTGCGAACAGCTTTTCGTCACGCGCGGCATTGCTGGAGGCGAGCTGCGATTTCAGCCGTGCCTGCGTCAGGACATTCTGCGCCTCGGCCAAGCCCGGCATCGACAGGGTGATCAGCGGGGCGCCACGTTTGACCGGGTCGCCCGCCTGCACATGGAGTTGCGTCACCAGTCCCGCACCCGCTGCGGCAACGACGCGCACGCTGGCAGGCGGCAATGTCACCCGTGCCGGATAGGTGATTGCCGGGCTGGCGGCGTGCGTGGCAGCCGCCACGGTGGCGATGCCCAGATTTTTCTTCTGGGCCGCAGTCAGCGTCAGGACGTCGGCGGCGAAAGCCGGCAAGGCAGCCAACAGCAGCACGGGCACGGCAATTATTCGAACGGTTAAAAAAGCAGCAGTCATGCGTGATCTCCATCAACAAAAAACGACAGGCAGGCGCGCGCCAGGCGGCGGCCGCGAGGGCGATCAGACCGAGGGTGGGGCTAAGGCATGCGGATGCGTGTGGTCAGGCGGCACCCGCTGTGGCTGGGGCGGCGCAGGCAGACCGGCGCCAGACTGGGCAATTCGCTCGGCACATGGTGGCAGCGACAGCGTCACCGCAGGCTGGACATTGCCAGCTGCGCCCAGCGGGCTGATCCGTAGCGGCAGGCCTTGTGCTACCTCAAACGACGCGCCGCGTTCGTCGGCCACCAGCGCCTGGTAGGTCGTGTCGCCATGCGCACCTTGATGCAGATGCAAAAAACTCGCGTGTTTCAGCTGCACCACGCCCGCATGCGCGTGGATGAATGGCGTCATCGCCTGCAGGGCGACGAGCAGCCAGAGCATCAATAAGCGGTCAAGTCGGTGGGGCACGGTCAAGAGCTGTGAGGGTAGGCCTGAGGTTAAAGAGTATGCTGCGGCAGGTCAGCGGGCGCGGGTCAGCGCTGGCGAACCTGGAAGCAGGCACGCATCCTGACGTAGATTTCTTAAGGTGGCCTTAAGTCAAGGACAACAATCGCCTGATCTGACTGTCCACTCTCTGTGGGTAGGATCAGATTTGGCCGATTGCTGCTGGTCTTAGGTTCAACACCGTATTCCATTCCTCCATCGAGACAGACGAGCCGGTCGGCCTCCATTTTCAAAGCCAGGTTCCGGATACCCGTTCTTTAACACTGGCCGCGCTCAAAACATGTCAGCCGCACATCCACGCTGAGCCATAGTGACGTCAGCGCAGCGGCCTGGGCGCGGCCCTCGGCGCTGGCGCGGTAGAGATGCGGGGTCATGGTCAGCAGGTCGGCAATCTGCTCGGCGCTGTTCAGGTCGATCGAGAAGCGCAGCGTCTCCGTTTGCAGGCGGCGAAAGCCCTCCCGTATTTGGAACTCAGCCGGGCGTTCCGGTTTCAGGCTGGGGTAGATGATCTCGCGCAGTTCGCGCAGATGATCGGGGCCGGCATCGACCTGGACCAGCCGGCCGCCCGGTTTCAGCACCCGCGCGAACTCGGAATACACCGGGAAGCCGAACAGGCACAGCACGCGATCCAGCGTACCCGGCGGCACCGGCAGCTTGGCGTTGCTGCCCACCACCCAGGTGGGCCGCCTGTCCTGCTTCGCGGCCGATAGCACGGCCCATTTGGAAATATCCAGACCCAGCAATGACAGCGTCTGCTTGTCCGGAACCGCAGCGGCTAACTCGCGCAGGTAGTAGCCCTCGCCGCACCCTGCATCG
>JBAPWR010000228.1:0-3444 GCA_049283775.1 Thiobacillus sp. | reverse complement strand
GGTCTGGATGGGTCGCCAGTATTTCGATGCCGACCGAACTGGACTCGTCGTTGAGCCGTGTCAGGCGACGCAGCAGGCCTACCCGCCAGCCCTGATCTTTCTGTGGCTTGACCGCAACCAGCGCACCGACGCGCAGCCAGTCCTTGTCCCGAGTCTCGACGATGGAGCCAAAGCCGGATTCGCTTTCATCGTGCATCACCCAACGTTCGACTTCGCCCTGCTTGCCTGCCGGGAGCGGCTTCATCATTGTCGTACGCTCACGCGTGTGCTCGGTGATGTAGCCATAGATGCGCACATCGTTGGCCTCCATATAGTCCATTCCAGTGTTGTAGGGAGAAGCACTGGCGGAGCCGGAAGCCATTTTCATCTGGGCCAGAATGTTGTTGAGGCCATGCGCCACATCGACCATACGCTTGGTTGGAACGCGGGGCGTGCGACGCTGCTCGCGGCTGGACAGGGCCGACCATTGCTGCTCGAGATGCTTCAGCAAGTCGATGGTTTCAGCGGTACGTGCGTCTTCGGTCAGGCCCAGTTGGGCTGGCGCGGCGCCTTGCTGGATGTCCGTCTTGATCTCCCTCAGCCTGAGCAACAGGGAGGAGGTGCTCCAGTAGCGTTTGGTGGCGTTGCTGTCTGGATTGCGGGCGCGACGCGGGCCGCTGTCCTGCGACAGGTCGACGGCGAAATTGTGCTGGTCGGCGTCGAGACGGTTATCCAGTTGGAAGGTGGCGTGCCAATTGTTCAGCCAGCGATCGACCAGATCGATCTGGCGCGGATAGAGCGTGCCGGAATTGGCCAGGTCCAGCATCAGGGTATGGATATAAGTGGTCTCGCAGGTGCAGCGCAGGGTTTCTTCAGGGTAAGCCTGTTGCACCAGTCGCTGAAAACCCTCGTTTTCTGCCACGCGATAGAGACCATGCAGGCGCAGCCAGAGCTTCTCGCCGGGCTGCAGGTAGCGCACGGCGCGCCATTTCAGCAACAGGCCGAAGTTGCGAATCGCCCTGAGGGTGATCAGCGGAATCTGGTTTTCGTAAGGGCATTTCCTGGCGTGGTGTGCAAATTCGCGCACGAACAGGTGGTAACCGCGCGCGACTTCCCAGTAGAGGCTGTAGATCGCGTGCCAGAGCTGGCTTTCGACGGCCCGCGACATGCGCGGATTACGCAGATACTGGCGTACCAGGGTGTCCTGCAGGTCACGCGACTTTTCGTCTAGGACCATCAGTACGGAGAGTCGATCTTTCGAGTAGTCCGTCAAATTTTCATTGAATCGCCGGAGTTCCTGTACATAAGCGTCCTGCGATTTGACCGGGTCGCCCGCAGGCAGATGCTCGGACCAGCGGGTGGCTGTCTTGAGGTTGGTCAGCGGATCGTCGTTGCCCCTGCCGAACAGGTTCAGTCGGGCAAGTCGTGCCGAGAATTTGTCACTCAGAGCGTTCATGGTGCGTGCACGGTCATTGTCTGGATGGGAAATCACACGTATCGGTTTTCACCTTTACGGATATCCCCAGCAAGTTCTGTACCCGCCTACGAGAGTTTTTCCCCGACCCAGGATTGCACCGAAGCCAGGGCCTCGGGAAGTCGTTGCGGCTGGCTGCCACCCGCCATCGCCATGTCCGGTTTGCCGCCGCCCTTGCCACCGACCTGGGTGGCGACGAAGTTGACCAGTTCGCCGGCCTTGATCCGGGCGGTGACGTCGGGCGTCACCGCGGCGATCAGGCTGACCTTGCCGTCCGCCACCGTGCCCAGTACCAGCGCACAGGACTTCAGCTTGTCGCGCAGCCTGTCGGCGGTCTCGCGCAGCGCCTTGGCGTCGACGCCGTCGAGCTGTGCCGCCAGTACCCGCACACCGTTGACCTCAGCGGCCTGCTGCAGCAACTCGTCGCCCTGGCTGGAGGCGAGCTTCGACTTAAGGCGGTCGAGTTCCTTTTCCAGCGCGCGGCTGTGTTCCATCAGCTGTGCCACGCGCTCGGCAGCCTCGGCCGGGGTGGCCTTGACCAGGTGCGCGATCGTGCCGAGGTTCTTTTCGGCTTCGCCGAGGTAGGCGAGCACGCCGCTGCCGGTGGTCGCCTCGATGCGGCGGATGCCGGCGGCGACGCCGGTTTCCAGCAGGATCTTGAAGGCGCCGATGTCGCCGGTGCGGGCGACGTGGGTGCCGCCGCACAGTTCTCGTGAACTGCCGATGTCGAGCACCCGAACCTCGTCGCCGTATTTCTCGCCGAACAGCATCATGGCGCCGGTCTTCTGCGCCTCCTCGATCGGCATCACCCGTGCCTGGGTGGCGGTATTGGCGAGGATCTCGGCGTTGACGCGTGCCTCGACCTCACGGATCTGCGCCGCGCTCATCGGGGTGGGCTGGACGAAGTCGAAGCGGGTTTTCTCGCTGTCGACCAGCGAGCCCTTCTGCTGTACGTGATCGCCGAGGACTTCGCGCAACGCCTTGTGCATGATGTGAGTGACCGAGTGGTTGCGCATGGTGCGGGCGCGCGCCTCCTCGTCGACGCGCGCAAGCACGGCGTCGCCAACCGCCAGCGAACCGGTCTTCACCACGCCGTGGTGGCCGAAAACCTGCGCCTGGATTTTCTGCGTGTCCTCGACTTCGAACTGGCCGTTGATGCCCTGCAGCGCGCCGCGGTCGCCAACCTGGCCACCCGATTCGGCATAGAAGGTAGTGTGGTCGAGCACCACCACGCCGAGTTCGCCCTCCTTCAGTTCATTGACGGCGACGCCATCCCTGTACAGCGCGAGCACGTTGCCGTCGTGGGTCAGGGTGTCGTAGCCGTGGAAGGTGGTCGGGTCTCCCGAGTATTCCAGGCCCGCACCAAGCTTGAACTTGCCGGCGGCGCGCGCCTGGTCCTTCTGCCGCTGCATGGCGACATCGAACGCCGCGGTATCGACGCTGACCCCGGCCTCGCGGCAGATGTCGGCGGTGAGGTCGAGCGGGAAGCCATAGGTGTCGTGCAGCTTGAACGCCAGCTCGCCGTCGAGCACGCCGCCGGAGGGCAGCGTCTTGAGCGTCGACTCGAGGATGCCCATGCCGTGCTCGATGGTCTCGAAGAAGCGCTCCTCTTCCTGCCGCAGGATATCCATCACGCGGCTCTGGGCGGCAGCCAACTCGGGATAGGCCTCGCCCATCGCCGCCACCAGATCGGGAACGATGCGATAGAAAAAGGCGGCGCGTGCGCCGAGCTTGTAGCCGTGGCGGATGGCGCGGCGGATGATGCGGCGCAGCACGTAGCCGCGGCCTTCGTTGCCGGGGATGACACCGTCGACGATGAGGAAGGAGCAGGCGCGGATGTGGTCGGCGATGACCTTGAGCGAGTTGTTCGCCAGGTCGTAAATCGGTTTGGGCTCAGCGTTCGCCCCCTCTCCCGCAGCGCGGGGGAGGGGTGGGGAGGGGGTCGGTTTGGGCTCGGCGTTTGCCCCCTCTCCCGCGAGCGCGAGATAACC
>JBAPWR010000227.1:0-1574 GCA_049283775.1 Thiobacillus sp. | reverse complement strand
CAGCGGGCCGAAGCCCATCCAGCGCGGGTCGCGGTAGCTGGAAAAGGAAAAGGTGTGGAAGCTGTCGAGCCAGCCGTGGTTGGCGTGGCCGCGTTCATGGGATTTGCGTACGGTGAGCATGTTGGGTCTCCTTGTCATTCAAGCGATGGAATCAATATAGGCTTGGCATCCGAGAATAAAAACCGGCACAATCCGCACAAGTCGTTCAAAACATTCGAACATGTCGCTGACCCTCGATGCCCTGGCCGTACTCGACGCGATCGATCGCCGCGGTTCGTTCGCGCGCGCGGCCGAGGAACTGGGGCGGGCGACATCGAGCCTGACCTACGCGGTGCAGCAGCTCGAGGCCGAGCTGGACGTGCTGCTGTTCGACCGTTCCGGCCACCGGGCGCGCTTCACTCCCGCCGGACGCGTGCTGCTGGAGGAGGGCCGTTCGCTGCTGACGGCGGCCGAGAGTCTGGCCGGCAAGGCCCGTCAGGCGGCCGGCGGCTGGGAGCCGCAACTCACCCTGGCGGTCGAGGGCATCCTGCCGACGGCACCGCTGCTGCCGGTGCTCGATGATTTCTATGCGCTGGGGCAGGGCACCGCGCTGCGTCTGCGCCATGAAGTGCT
The DNA here is from genome assembly GCA_049283775.1 of Thiobacillus sp. Taxonomy (GTDB): domain Bacteria; phylum Pseudomonadota; class Gammaproteobacteria; order Burkholderiales; family Thiobacillaceae; genus Thiobacillus. Next base: position 962 of record JBAPWR010000227.1, on the reverse strand, counting down.
GGCGGGCACCTGGGACGCACTGGCGTCTGGCTGCGCCGACCTGGTGGTGGGGGCGAGCGGCAACGCGCCGCCGGGCAGCGGTATCCGTACCCGACCGCTCGGCACGGTCGAATTCCGCTTCTGCGTGGCGCCCGATCATCCGCTGGCGCGCCTGCAGCGTCCACTGACCGAGGCCGACATCGGCGCGCACCGCGCGGTGGTGATCGCCGACACCGCGCGGAATCTTCCGTTGCGCAGCGCCGGCTGGTTGCAGCGCCAGCCGCGCCTGACGGTGCCTGATCTCCATGCCAAGCTGGCGGCGCAGCAGGCCGGGCTGGGCGTGGGCTCGCTGCCGCGCTGGCTGGCCGAAGCCGAAGTCGCGGCGGGTCGGCTGGTCGAATGCGAGTGGGCCGGCGGCAACCCGCGCGAGCCGGTGTGGCTGGCCTGGCGCGGCGGCGAATCCGGCCGCGCGCTGGCGTGGTTCATCCAGGCGCTGTCGGCGCCATCATTATTTGACGGAGTTCTCGATGCCCCCTGAGCGGATGCGTCTCGATAAATGGCTGTGGGCTGCGCGCTTCTTCAAAACCCGCAGCCTCGCCACGCAGGCGGTCGACGCCGGCAAAGTCCGGCTCAACGGCGAACGTGCCAAGCCGGCGCGCGAGATCAAGGCCGGCGACCGGCTGCAGATCAGCCTTGGTGAATATGAGTGGACGCTGAGTGTCGTCGGCCTGTCGCTGCAGCGCGGCCCGGCGCCGGTGGCGCAGGCCCTGTACCAGGAAGACGCCGAGAGCATGGCAAGGCGACAGCAGCAGATCGCCGATCGCAAGCTGCAGGCCAACCCGGCGGCGGAGATCAAGGGCCGCCCGACCAAGCGCGACCGCCGGCAGATCCGCCGGTTCACCGAGGGGTAGGGCGATTTTTACGGCCAAGACTTTTTACCGTTAAGGACGCGAAGGAACGCGAAGTAAAACCGAGGATCAGAG
>JBAPWR010000226.1:0-9785 GCA_049283775.1 Thiobacillus sp. | reverse complement strand
CCTGATGCAGTGGAGCAATTCTGAATTCGAGCGTGGCATGATCGAACCTCGGGGTCTGGGCCTGGTGCCCATGGTCATCGAGCAAAGCGGTCGTGGTGAGCGCGCTTACGATATCTACTCCCGACTCCTGAAGGAGCGGGTGATTTTCCTGGTGGGTCCGGTAAACGATGCGACTGCCAACCTGATCGTTGCGCAGATGTTGTTTCTCGAATCCGAAAACCCCGACAAGGACATCTACTTCTACATCAATTCGCCGGGCGGCTCAGTCTCTGCCGGCCTGGCCATCTACGACACCATGCAGTTCATCAAGCCCGATGTGTCGACACTGTGCATCGGCCAGGCTGCCAGCATGGGCTCCTTCCTGCTGACAGCAGGCGCCAAGGGCAAGCGCTACTGCCTGCCCAATTCGCGTGTGATGATTCACCAGCCTCTGGGTGGGTTTCAGGGACAGGCTTCCGATATCGAAATCCACGCCAAGGAAATTCTTTATCTCAAGGCGCGTCTCAATCAAATGCTCGCCAAGCACTCCGGGCAGAGCATCGAGATGATCGACCGCGATACCGATCGCGACAATTTCATGAGTGCTGAAGAAGCGGTGAATTACGGTCTGGTCGACAAGGTGCTGACCAGTCGCAGCGACGCAACGTAACTGATGCAAGGTAAATCAAGGAACTGGCATGTCGGATAAAGCCTCGGGCGACAAACTTCTTTACTGCTCCTTCTGCGGCAAGAGCCAGCACGAAGTGCGCAAGCTGATTGCTGGGCCGTCTGTGTTCATCTGTGACGAATGCGTCGAGCTTTGCAATGACATCATCCGTGAGGAAATCCAGCAGGCCCAGAGCCAGAAGGGCAATGGTTCAGAGCTGCCCACACCGCACGAAATCAGCGAAATCCTCGATCAGTACGTGATCGGCCAGAAGCAGGCCAAGAAGGCATTGGCGGTGGCGGTCTACAACCACTACAAGCGGCTTCGCAGCAACTCCGGAAGCGGTGAAGTCGAGCTGGCAAAAAGCAATATCCTGCTGATCGGCCCCACGGGCTCGGGCAAGACCCTGCTTGCGCAGACGCTCGCACGTCTGCTGAATGTGCCCTTCGTGATAGCCGATGCCACGACGCTGACCGAAGCCGGCTATGTCGGGGAGGATGTCGAGAACATCATCCAGAAGCTGTTGCAGAAGTGTGATTACGATGTCGACAAGGCCAAGCAGGGCATCGTCTACATTGATGAAATCGACAAGATTTCGCGCAAGGCCGACAATCCGTCGATCACCCGCGATGTGTCGGGCGAGGGCGTCCAGCAGGCCCTGCTGAAGCTGATCGAAGGCACCACTGCGTCAGTGCCACCGCAGGGTGGACGCAAGCATCCGAACCAGGAGTTTGTCCAGGTCGACACCAGCAATATCCTGTTCGTCTGCGGCGGCGCCTTCAGTGGCCTGGAAAAGGTCATTCGCGGCCGTACCGAAAAGGGCGGCATCGGTTTTGGCGCACAGGTCAAGAATGTGGACGAGACCAAGCGCGATGCGGAGTTGCTGCATCAGGTGGAACCCGAGGATCTGATCAAGTACGGTCTGATTCCAGAGTTCGTCGGCCGTCTGCCGGTGGTTGCTACGCTCGACGAGCTGGACGAGGGGGCGCTGGTACAGATTCTGACCGAACCGAAGAACGCCCTGACCAAGCAGTTCGCCAAGCTGTTCAAGATGGAAGGGGTCGAGCTCGAGTTTCGTGAAAGCGCGCTCAATGCGATCGCCAAACGCGCGCTGGCGCGGCGCACCGGCGCGCGGGGCTTGCGTTCCATCATCGAGCATGCGCTGCTCGACACCATGTACGATCTTCCTTCCCTGAAAGGCGTCAGCAAGGTGGTTGTCGATGAAGGCCTGATCAGTGGCGAGTCCAAACCCCTGCTGATCTACTCCGACCAGAACGACCAGTCGCGTGCGGCTGGCGCCTGAGGGTCCAGGTGGATTGAACCCTCCTGCCTACTTGAACTCATAACAATGCGCCCCATATGCATCCAAGGCATGGCAGTCAGCTGTGCCGACTTTCCCTAACCCTATCCAGGAATGAACGACATGAGCGACAACGAAAGTATGGATCTGGTTGATTTACCCTTGTTGCCGCTACGTGATGTGGTGGTATTTCCCCACATGGTGATTCCGCTGTTTGTCGGTCGCCCCAAATCGATCAAGGCGCTGGAAACGTCGATGGAGTCCGGCAAGCATATTCTTCTGGTAGCGCAAAAAACCGCCGCCCAGGACGATCCCACTCCGGATGACTTGTATGACACCGGCAGTGTGGCCACCGTCCTGCAGATGCTGAAGTTGCCTGACGGCACGGTCAAGGTGCTGGTCGAAGGCAACAACCGCGCCCGGGTTCTCTCCGTTGTCGATACCGGCACGCATTTGTCGGCGCAGGCCCGGGTTCTTCCTCCCGAGGGCGAGGAACTGGTCGAGGTCGAGGCCATGCGCCGTGCGCTCCTCACCCAGTTCGACCAGTACGTCAAGCTCAACAAGAAAATCCCCCCGGAAATCCTGACCTCGCTCTCAGGGATAGACGAAGGCGGCCGCCTGGCTGACACCATCGTTGCGCACCTGCCGCTGAAACTCGAACAGAAGCAGGAAGTCCTCGAGATGATCGGTGTCAACAAGCGACTCGAGCATCTCCTCGGGCTGCTGGAGGGTGAACTCGACATCCTTCAGGTGGAAAAACGCATCCGTGGCCGCGTCAAGCGCCAAATGGAGAAGAGCCAGCGCGAGTACTACCTCAACGAGCAGGTCAAGGCGATCCAGAAGGAACTGGGCGACATCGAGGAAGGTGCCGAACTGGAAGAACTCGAAAAGCGCATCAAGGCCGCCTCGATGTCCAAGGAAGCCGAAGCCAAGGCCCTGGGTGAACTGAAGAAGCTGCGCATGATGTCGCCGATGTCGGCGGAGGCGACAGTCATCCGCAGCTATATCGAGGCCATGGTCGGTCTGCCGTGGAAAAAGCGCACCAAGATCAGCCGCGACCTGGCGAAGGCCGAACGCATCCTCGACGAGGATCACTACGGCCTGGACAGGGTCAAGGAACGCATCCTCGAATATCTCGCCGTGCAGCAGCGCGTCGACAAGGTCAAGGCGCCGATTCTTTGCCTGGTCGGTCCGCCCGGGGTCGGCAAAACCTCGCTGGGTCAGTCCATCGCGCGTGCGACCAATCGCAAGTTCGTTCGCATGGCGCTCGGCGGCGTGCGTGACGAGTCCGAGATTCGCGGTCACCGCCGTACCTACATTGGTTCGATGCCGGGCAAAATCCTGCAGAGCCTGACGAAGATTGGCGTACGCAATCCGCTGTTCCTGCTCGACGAAGTCGACAAGATGGGACAGGATTTCCGTGGCGATCCGGCGGCGGCGCTGCTGGAGGTGCTCGATCCCGAACAGAACCATACCTTCCAGGATCACTACATCGAGGTCGAATACGACCTGTCGGACGTGATGTTCGTGGCGACCGCCAACTCGCTTAATCTGCCCGCGCCCCTGCTCGACCGGATGGAGGTCATTCGCCTGTCCGGCTACACGGAGGACGAGAAGATCAACATCGCCGAACGCTATCTGGTGCCGAAGCAACTCAAGGTCAACGGGATCAAGGACAGCGAACTCAGCATTGCCGAATCGGCATTGCGCGACATCGTTCGCTACTACACCCGCGAAGCCGGTGTGCGAAGCCTGGAACGCGAAATTTCAAAGATCTGCCGCAAGGCCGTGAAGGCACTGCTGCTGAAAAAACAGAAAACCAAGATGATGGTTACCTCGCGCAACCTTGAGAAATACCTCGGTGTGCGCCGCTACAGCTTCGGCATCGCGGAGCAGAACAACCAGGTAGGGCAGGTCACCGGACTGGCATGGACCGAGGTCGGGGGAGAACTTCTTACCATCGAGGCGGTATCGTTGCCTGGACGCGGCAAGATGATCACCACCGGCAAGTTGGGCGAGGTCATGCAGGAATCGATACAGGCGGCCTTGTCGGTCGTCCGTTCACGCTCCCGCAAGCTGGGCATCAAGGAGGATTTTTACCAGACTCGGGATATCCATATTCACCTTCCCGAGGGAGCGACGCCCAAGGACGGACCCTCTGCCGGTATCGCGATCTGTACTTCGATGGTGTCGATTCTCAGCGGTATTCCGGTACGTGCTGACGTTGCGATGACCGGTGAAATCACCTTGCGCGGTGAAGTGCTGCCGATTGGTGGTCTCAAGGAAAAGCTGCTTGCTGCGCACCGCGGTGGCATCAAGACCGTGCTCATCCCGCAGGAAAACGTCAAGGACCTGAGCGAGATTCCCGACAATATCAAGAACAAGCTGGATATTCATCCGGTCAAGTGGATTGACCAGGTTCTTCAGTTGGCTTTGGAGCATCTTCCCGACCCTTTGGACGACGAATCTGAGGCTGCCGCGACAGCAATCGCTGTGCCAGATGAACCCGCCGATGCGGCCGCCACCCTCAAACATTGAGAAAACTTTTATACCATTTTTGAAACCCGCGCTTGACGCGGGTATTTTTTGGCCACCGCCCTGAAAACCGCTTGACACAAGGTTTTGCGGGTTGTTATAAAAGCGCCCACAGGGTTTTCCTGTGCCACTTTAGTGAAGGGGACAACACGTGAACAAATCCGAATTGATCGATTCAATTGCCGATTCTGCCGACATTTCCAAAGCAGCGGCAGGACGTGCTCTGGACGCCGCCGTCGAAGCCGTCAAAAAAGCGCTGAAAAAAGGCGACATGGTGACGCTGGTGGGCTTTGGTACTTTCTACGTTGGCAAGCGTGCAGCGCGTTCGGGCCGCAACCCGCGTACCGGTGCGACCATCAAGATCAAGGCCGCCAAGGTGCCGAAGTTCCGTGCCGGCAAGGGCCTCAAGGATGCAATCAACTAATAAAAAACGTGCTTTGCATTTGGCAGGATCCGAAAAAATATTGTAGAATCGCGGACTTTGTCGGGTGCTTAGCTCAGCTGGTAGAGCGTCGCCCTTACAAGGCGAATGTCGGGGGTTCGAGCCCCTCAGCACCCACCAGCGGGGACATTTGAAGCGCAGTTTTCATGGAGTGGTAGTTCAGTTGGTTAGAATACCGGCCTGTCACGCCGGGGGTCGCGGGTTCGAGTCCCGTCCACTCCGCCAATATCAAAAAAAGGTGAACGAAAGTTCACCTTTTTTCATTCAGGAACACCGTGGCCCGAGACGCCGCCGTCGAATTGGGCGAGAATTCCAAGGTGTCGAAATTCATAGGTAGGCAACATGCTGGAAGCAATCCGTAACCAGGCGCAGGGCTGGATCGTCAAGGTCATCCTGGGCTTGATCGTCATCACCTTCGCCCTGTTTGGCATCGACTCGTACATGTCGGGGCAGGGGCGGGACAGTGTCATCGCCGAGGTCGGCAAGCAGGGCATCTCGCGTCAGGAATTCGTGCGCGAGATTCAGGATCAGACGGAACGCATGCGCGAGGCGCTGGGCCCCAACTTCGACATCGCTGCGACTGAAACCGCCGATTTCAGGAAGCAGGTGCTCGATCGTCTGATCGAGCGCAAGGCCTTGTTGCTTCAGGCGCAGCAGAACCAGTTCATCGCGCCGGATGCCTATGTCGCATCCATTCTTGCCCAAATCCCGGCTTTTCAGGATGACGGTGCCTTCTCGCAGCAACGCTACGAGGCGGTGCTGCGGCAGAATGGACGGACGCCGGCCCAATTTGAAAATGATCTGCGCCAGTCCTTCATGCTCGAGGTTGCGACCAGCCCCGTTTCGCTCGCTTCGTTTTCATCGAAAACCTCCTCGGCCTTGATTGCCCGGCTGGTCAGCCAGCAGCGCGAGATCGCCTGGACGGATATCGCGCCGGCAGCGGTGGAATCACAGGTCAAGATCACGCCAGCCGATATCGAGCGCTATTACACAGAGAACGCCGTGGAGTTCACCGTGCCGGAGCAGATTCTCGCCGAATATCTGGTGCTGGATTTGGAGACGGTCGCGGCCGGCATCGCGGTTACCGACCAGGCGGTTGCGGATTTCTACGAGGCGAACGCCGCGCAGTTCGGCCAACCCGAGCAGCGTAGTGCCAGCCATATCCTGATCGCGGCCGATCCTGACGACGCTGCAGCACGTGCCCAAGCCAAGGCGCGCGCCACCGAGTTGTATGGCACCCTGAGCAAGTCCCCGGCGCGTTTTGCCGAGCTGGCGCGTGCCGAATCGCAGGATCCGGGTTCAGCCGAGCAGGGCGGAAGCCTCGGCAGCTTTGGTCGCGGCATGATGGTCAAGCCTTTCGAGGACGCTGTGTTCAGCATGAAGCCGAACGAGATCCGTGGTCCGATCGAGACCGATTTCGGCTATCACATCATCCGTCTCGACGGCATCGATGCGGCAAAGGTTCAGCCCTTGGCGGAAGTCCGCGATCAGGTCGTTGCTGAGCTGCGCAAGCAGGAAGCCCAGAAGCAGTTTGCCGATCTGGCCGAAAATTTCAGCAACCTGGTGTATGAGAATGCCGACTCGCTAGACAGCGCCGCCGCAGCGATCAAGGCCAAGGTTCAGCGCAGCGACTGGGTGACGCAGCAGACTGTTCTGCCGCCGCTGAACCATGCTGCCGTGGTACGCAGCCTGTTCAGTGCCGAAGCGATCAAGAGCAAGCAGAATACCGAGGCCATCGAGGTCGCTCCCGGGAGATTGGTGGCTGCGCGCGTCGTCGAACATCGCCCATCCAAGCGCAAGCCCCTGGCCGAAGTCTCGGCCGCTATCGAGCAAAGGCTGCGGCGCGAGCAGATCGACCGGCTGCTGAGTGAAAAAGGCGCGGCCATGATCAGCGCGCTGGCCAAGGGCGAGGAATCCGGCGTCAACTGGTCGGCTTTCCAGGTGGTCAGCCGCCAGGCGCCCGTCGGACTCGATGCGGCCGGCGCCAAGGCCGTGTTCAGGGTCGCGACAGATAAGCTCCCTGCCTATACAGGCTTTACCCGGCCGGATGGAACGTATCGCATCGTGCGGGTGAGTCGTGTCATCGATTCTCCGTCGGTCGATCCGCTGCTGCAGACCTCGATTGAATCGGGACTGCAGCAAGCGCAACAGCGTGCCGACCTGGCGGCCCTGGTCGCCCTGGTCAAGGCAGGACAGAAGGTGAAGATTCTTCCCAATGCGCTGGAGGATCAGTAGCGGCGCAGCTTCGCATCGCCAAATGAAAAACGCGCCATCGGGCGCGTTTTTCATTTGGCGAGGAGCTTCTCTATTGTTCTGCGCCAGCCGTCGAATTGAAGCCTGCGTCGACGTAGGTGATCTCGCCGGTGATTCCGGAGGCGAGGTCGGAGAGCATGAAGGCGGCGGCGTTGCCGACTTCCTCGATGGTGACGTTGCGGCGCAGCGGCGCGTTCTTCGCGACGATATCGAGCTTCTCGCCGAAGTTGGCGATGCCGCTGGCGGCCAGGGTCTTGATCGGACCGGCCGAGATGGCGTTGACGCGGATGCCCTTCGGGCCCAGGCTTTGCGCCATGTAGTAAACGCCGGATTCGAGGCTGGCCTTGGCCAGACCCATGACGTTGTAGTTGGGCACCGAGCGGATGGCGCCCAGATAGGAAAGCGTCAGCAGGGCCGCCTGGCGACCTTCCATCATCGGCAGCGCAGCCTTGGCCAGCGCGGCGAAACTGTAGGAACTGATGTCGTGGGCGATGCGGAAATTTTCGCGTGTGACGGCGGACAGGTAATCCCCGGCCAGCGCCTCCTTGGGCGCGAACGCGACCGAGTGCACCAGGCCGTCGAGGCCAACCCAGTGCTTGCCGAGTTCGGCGAAAAGCGCATCGATCTGCTCGTCGCTGCCGACGTCACAGGGAAACACCAGATTCGAAGCGAATTCGGCGGCAAATTCAGTGACGCGATCCTTGATGCGCTCGTTCTGGTAGGTGAAGGCCAGCTCGGCGCCTTCGCGCTTGCACGCAGCAGCGATGCCATACGCGATCGAACGGTTGGAGATGACGCCGGTGATCAGCAAACGCTTTCCTGCAAGAAATCCCATGGTGTTCTCGAAGAGTTGAGTTGCCGCTGATTATAACGGCTGACGCCGCACTCACGCTTCGGTAAACTTGCGCCATGACGCTCACCCGCCCGATCCTGTTGATGCTTTTCACGGGTATGCTGAGCGCCTGCGGCAGCGGCTGGAACAATCCCTACCCGGACAATGATGCCGACGCCAAGGTTCTCTACAGCGCGTTTTCCGAACGACCCAAGCATCTCGATCCGGCGCGCTCGTACAGTTCCAACGAGGTCGAGTTCACCGGCCAGATCTACGAACCCCCGCTGCAGTACCATTTTCTCAAACGTCCCTACACCCTGATCCCGCTTACCGCGGCCGAGGTGCCGACGCCGGTTTTCTATGACGCTGAGGGAGCGCGCCTGCCCGATGACGCCCCTTCTGAACTGATCGCGCGCAGCGTCTACGAAGTCAGCATTCGTCCGGGCATTCAATACCAGCCTCATCCGGCCTTCGCCAAGGACGAGGCGGGACAATATCGCTATCACGCGATCGATGCGTCGGTAGTGGCGAACAAGCGACAGATCGGCGATTTTCCCCATGTCGGTACTCGCGAGCTGGTCGCGGCCGATTATGTCTATCAGATCAAGCGCCTCGCCAATCCGCAGATCAGCTCGCCGATATTCGGCCTGATGAGCGACTACATCGTCGGCCTGAAGGAACTCGGCGAGACGCTGGCGCAGGCGGCGAAGCAGCAGCCAGGCGAACTCCTCAGACTCGAAGACTACCCGCTCGCCGGTGTCGAACTGGTCGACCGCTATACCTATCGGATACACATCAAGGGCAAATATCCGCAATTCAACTACTGGCTGGCGATGCCGTTTTTCGCGCCGATCCCCTGGGAGGCTGAGGTGTTCTATTCACAGCCCGGCATGGCGGAGAAGAACTTCAACCTCGACTGGCAACCGGTCGGCACCGGACCTTTCTATCTGGCGGTCAACGACCCCAACCGGCGCATGGTGCTGAAGAAAAACCCCAACTTTCACGGCGAAACCTATCCGCTCGAGGGCAGCGACGAGGATCAGGCGGCGGGACTGCTCGCTGATGCAGGCAAGCCGTTGCCGCTGATCGACGAGGCGGTGTTCAGCCTGGAGAAGGAAACCATCCCCTACTGGAGCAAGTTCCTGCAGGGCTATTACGACAGTTCCGGCATCAGCTCGGACAGCTTCGATCAGGCGATCCAGTTTTCCAGCGGCGGCGATCCCCAACTCACCGATGCCATGCGCGAGAAGGACATCGGACTGGTCACCACGGTGGCGACTTCGCTCTGGTATGTCGGCTTCAACATGCTCGACCCGGTGGTCGGCGGCCTCAGCCCGGAACGGCAGAAATTGCGCCAGGCCCTGTCCATCGCCTTCGACTTCGAGGAGTTCGTTTCGATTTTCATCAACGGTCGTGGCATCCCGGCGCAGGGGCCGATTCCGCCGGGGATCTTCGGCCACGTCGAGGGCGAGTCCGGAATCAATCCCTACGTCTATGAGAGCCGAGATGGACAGATCCAGCGCCACTCGATCGAAACCGCGCGCCGATTGCTGGCCGAGGCGGGCTATCCCAACGGCCGCGACGCCAAGACCGGGGCGCCGCTGGTCTTGTATTTCGACACCGCGGCTTCGGGCCCCGATGCCAAGTCGCGGCTCGACTGGATCAAGAAGCAGCTGGCCAAGCTCAACGTGCAGCTGGTGGTGCGCGGTACCGACTACAATCGTTTCCAGGACAAGATCCGCAAGGGTAATGCGCAGCTTTTCGAGTGGGGCTGGAA
>JBAPWR010000225.1:0-7120 GCA_049283775.1 Thiobacillus sp. | reverse complement strand
CAGCAGGAGCGCCTCCGTGCCGAGTCCTTGCAGCAGTCCGATTTCATCTCCGAGCAGGCACTCGACAGCGCCCGCAGCGCCGAGATCCGCGCCCGCGCTGCCGAACAGGCCGCCTCGCACAGTGTCAAGGTGGCGCGCTTCGAACTGGAGATGGCACGCGCCGCCGTCGCCAGCGCCACCCGCCTGCAAGGCGGCGGCAGCCTCGAGGCACTGCAGGTGCGGGCACCGGTCGCGGCACAGGTTCTGAAACTGCTGCAGGAAAGCGAAGGCGCGGTGGCAACCGGCCAGCCCCTGCTCGAGATCGGCAATCCCGCCAGTCTGGAAGTCGAGGTGGAGGTGCTGTCCACCCATGCAGTGAAGATCGCGCCCGGCTCGAAGGTCATTCTCGACCGCTGGGGTGGCGGGCAGACAGTCGAGGGTACGGTGCGGCGGGTCGAGCCCAGCGGATTCACCAAGATTTCGGCGCTCGGCGTCGAGGAGCAGCGGGTACGCGTGATCGTCGATTTCGTCTCGCCGCGCGAGGATTGGCAATCACTTGGCGACGGTTACCGGGTGGAAGCCCGCTTCGTCCTGTGGCAAGGCGACGACATCCTGCAAGTACCGACCAGTGCGCTGTTCAGGCAGGGCGAAGGCTGGGCCGTTTTCGCGGTGGAAGGCGGCCGTGCCCGCTTGACCCCGGTCGAGACCGGTCAACGCGCCGGACTTGCAACGCAAGTCCTGTCAGGGCTCGCTGCCGGAACCCGGGTCGTCAGCCACCCGGATGACAAGATCGCCGATGGCACCCGGGTGAAGCCGCGTTGATGATTCAGGCCTGCCTGAGGATGGCCTCGACCTCGCTGTCGTCGACCTGCGGGAAATCCGCATAAAACTGCCCGACCGCCTGAAAGAACATCGGCGCCTCCAGGCACACCACCTCGTCAGCATAGCCGCGGATTTTTTCCAGCGTGTCGGGCGGCGCCACCGGCACTGCGCAGATCAGCTTCGCCGGCTTTTTGTCGCGCAAGGCATGCAACGCCGAAATCATCGTCGCGCCAGTCGCCAAGCCATCATCCACCACGATCACGATACGCCCCGCCGGGTCGATCGGCGGCCGCAACGGCGTGTACTGCGCGCGACGTTTTCTAATGGTGTCGAGCTGGGCCTGCTTTTCCTGCTCCAGGTAGGCGGCCGTGCCCCCGGCCGATTCGGCGTAGTCGGCGATATAGGTCCACCCCGACTCGTCGATCGAGCCGATGGCGAATTCCGGATTGAACGGGGCACGCAGCTTGCGCACCAGCACCACATCCAGATCACCCTCCAGAGCCCTGGCCAGTTGCAGGCCCATCTGCACGGCACCGCGCGGAATGGCGAGGATCAGAGGATGCTGACCCTTGTAGGCAACCAGTGTCTCGGCAAGCAGATTGGCGGCCTGGTGGCGATTGGCAAAGACCATATTCGAACTCCCTCTCCTATTCATACTTTCATCCTAGCCAAGGCCGCACGCTTGTCATCCATCTATCCATAGCGCATCCCGCCGGACACGCGACTGGGCCGATATAATCCCGACTTTTTCATGCTGTTCTCGCCCGCTCTTCCCGATCCTGGCCAGAAGCATCAGCAAAGCGGCCTTGCCGGCGCGTCTGACGCTCTCTACCTCGCCGAACTGGCACGCGCCCGGCGTCCGCTGGTGGTGGTGTGCGCTGGCGCATGGGATGTCCAGCGACTGGCCGACGAACTGCGCTGGTTCGACCCGCAGCTGCGGGTATGCGTCTTCCCCGACTGGGAAACCCTGCCCTACGACAGCTTCTCGCCCCACCCCGACCTGATTTCCGAGCGGCTGGCGACCCTCCACCAGATTTCCCGGCGCGATTTCGACATCGCCCTGGTCGCGCTGGGGACTGCCCTGTCGCGCCTGGCCCCGCCGGCTCATCTCGCAGCGCACACCTTCTTTCTCAAGCAGAAGGACCGTCTCGACGAAGCGGCCTTTCGCGCGCAGATGGCGCTTGGCGGCTACCACCACGTCAACCAGGTTTTCTCTCCCGGCGAGTTTTCCATTCGCGGCGGCCTGATCGACCTGTTCCCGATGGGCAGCGTGCTGCCTTACCGCATCGACCTGTTCGACGACGAGATTGAGACCTTGCGTGCGTTCGATGTCGACACCCAGCGCAGCCTGTATCCGGTCAAGGAGATCCGCCTGCTGCCGGCGCGCGAGTTTCCGCTCGACGACGCCGGCGTCACCCGCTTCCGCCAGAACTTCCGCGAAACCTTCGAAGGCGATCCGTCGAAATCCAAGCTCTACAAGGACGTCAGCAACAAGCTCGCGCCCGGCGGCATCGAGTACTACCTGCCGCTGTTTTTCGAGCAGACCGCCAGCCTGTTCGACTACCTGCCGCAGGATGCCGTGCTGGTGGCGCAGGGCAGCCTCGACCGGGCGGGACAGGAATTCTGGGCCGACACGCGCGGACGCTTCCGCCTGTTGTCGGGCGACAAGGACAGGCCCTTGCTGCCACCGGAACGGCTGTTCCTGTCGATGGAGGAGTTCTTCATCCAGGCCCGGCAGCACGCGCGCATCGACATCAGCCACACCCTTTCAGCTGTCGACGAAGCGGCAACCCGGGTCGAATCGGCAACCGCTGCCGGCGCCCCGACCACCGCCCTGCCGCCGATTTCCGTCGACCGCCGCCTGCCCCATCCGGTCGAGAAACTGGGCAACTGGCTGGAGGGTTTCGACGGCCGCGTGATCATCGTCGCGCCTTCGGCCGGGCGGCGTGAAACGCTCAGCGAATATCTTGCCGAGCACGGCCTGCATCCGCGCCTGCACGACGGCTGGGCGGACTGCCTGGCGGCTGACGACCGGCTGTGCCTGACCCACGGTCCGCTCGCGGCCGGGTTCGTCCATGTCGCCGCAGCCCTCGCCATCATTACCGAGTCCGAGCTCTACGCCATTCCGCCACGGCTCAGACGGGCCCGGGAAGTCCGTGCCACTTCGGTCGACAGCCTGCTGCGCGACCTCTCCGAACTCAAGCCGGGCGACCCGGTGGTGCACGCGCAATACGGGGTCGGCCGCTATCTCGGCCTCGCCACCCTCGACCTCGGCGACGGCAACACCGAATTCCTTCATCTCGAATACGACGGCGGCGACAAGCTATACGTACCCGTCGCCAGCCTGCACCTGATCTCGCGCTACAGCGGCGCCGGCGAAGACTCAGCGCCGCTCCACAAGCTCGGCACCGGACAATGGGAGAAGGCGCGCCGCCGCGCGCTCAAGGCGGCACGCGACACCGCCGCCGAACTGCTCAACCTGTATGCCCAGCGCGCGGCCCGCCAGGGCCACGCTTTCGACTGCTCGGTGCACGACTACGATACCTTCGTCGAGGGCTTCGGTTTCGAGGAGACCCCCGACCAGGCTGCCGCCATCGCCGCGGTGATCGAAGACATGCGCTCCGGCAAGCCGATGGACCGCCTGGTGTGCGGCGACGTCGGCTTCGGCAAGACCGAGGTCGCCCTGCGCGCCGCCTTCATGGCGGTAATGGGCGGTCGACAGGTGGCGGTGCTGGTGCCGACCACGCTGCTGGCGGAGCAGCATTTCCTCAAGTTCTCCGATCGCTTCTCCGCCTGGCCGGCGAAGATCGCTGAGCTGTCCCGCTTCAGGACCGCGAAGGAGCAGGCGGCGGCGCTGCAGGGCCTGGCCGAGGGCAAGATCGACATCATCATCGGCACCCACCGGCTGATCCAGAAGGACGTCAAGTTCGCCCGCCTGGGACTCGTCATCATCGACGAGGAACACCGCTTCGGCGTGCGGCAGAAGGAACAGCTCAAGGCCCTGCGCGCCGAGGTCGATGTGCTGACCCTCACCGCCACCCCGATCCCGCGTACCCTGGCGATGTCGCTCGAGGGCATCCGCGACTTTTCCGCCATCGCCACCGCGCCGCAGAAGCGCCTGGCGGTCAAGACCTTCGTCCAGCCCTTTTCCAGCGGCCTGATCCGCGAGGCGGTGCTGCGTGAACTGAAGCGCGGCGGCCAGGTGTATTTCCTGCACAACGAGGTCAGCACCATCCAGAACATGCACGAGCATCTGGAAAAGCTGCTGCCCGAGGCGCGCATCCGCGTCGGCCACGGGCAGATGGCCGAGCGCGACCTCGAACAGGTGATGCGCTACTTCTACCAGCAACGCTACGACGTGCTGCTGTGCACCACCATCATCGAAACCGGCATCGACGTGCCCAATGCCAACACCATGATCATCAACCGCGCCGACAAGTTCGGCCTGGCGCAACTGCACCAGCTGCGCGGCCGGGTCGGGCGCTCGCACCACCAGGCCTTCGCCTACCTGCTGGTCGAGGAAGGTCGCACCCTAACGCCGCAGGCGCAGAAACGACTCGAGGCGATCCAGCTGATGGAGGAACTCGGTGCGGGTTTCCATCTGGCGATGCACGACCTGGAAATCCGCGGCGCCGGCGAAGTACTGGGAGAGAAGCAGAGCGGCGAAATGCTCGAGGTCGGCTTTGCCCTCTACAACGAGATGCTGACCAGCGCGGTCAAGAGCCTAAAGGCCGGCCACGAGCCGGACGTCGCCCAGCCGCTGGAGATCGTCTCGGAAATCAACCTCCACACCCCAGCCCTGCTGCCGGAGGATTATTGCCCCGACGTGCATGAGCGGCTGGTCCTGTACAAGCGCCTGGCCAACTGCCAGACGGCCGACGAACTGGCCTTGATGCAGGAAGAACTGATCGACCGCTTCGGCGAGTTGCCCGACACTGCACGCGCCCTGCTTGCGGTGCACAAGCTGCGGATGGCGACGCGCGCCTACGGCATCACCCGACTCGATGTCTCGGGCGAAGGCATGACGGTGCAATTCGTCCCCAATCCGCCGATCGATCCGGGTAAAATTATTCACTTGATCCAGGGCAAGGCCGGCTACAAGCTGGCCGGACCGGACCGGCTGAAACTGGCCACCAGCCTGCCCGACGTGCCGCGGCGCGTCGGCGCGGTGACCGCCTTCCTCGCCGCACTGGGCCCACCCCTTTCCGCAACCTGACATCGCATCGCAACCCAGCAGACCGCCGCCATGAACCTGATCCAGCCCTTTGCCGCCCTTCGCCCCGCCCCGGGCCGTGCCAACGATGTCGTGGCGCCGCCCTACGACGTGCTCTCCACCGAGGAGGCCCGCCTGCGTGCACAAGGACGTCCATGGAGTTTCCTGCATATCTCCAAGCCGGAAATCGACCTTCCTCCCGGCACCGATCCCTACGCCCCAGAGGTCTACGCCAAGGCGGCTGAAAACCTGCACAACATGGTCCAGGCCGGTGTGCTGGTGCGCGATCCGACACCTTGCTATTACGCCTATCGCATTGTCATGGGCGAGCATGTCCAGACCGGACTCGTCGCCGCCGCCTCGGTGGCGGACTACGACAGCAACCGTATCCGCAAGCACGAATACACCCGTCCCGACAAGGAGGACGACCGGGTACGCCAGATCGACGCCCTCGACGCCCAGACCGGGCCGGTTCTGCTCGCCTATCCCGACGCCCCGCAGGTCGATGCCATCCTCGCCGCCGCCAGCGCCGGCGAGCCCGACTCCGATGCCGAACTCGACGGCGTGCGCCACACGCTGTGGGCGATCCGCGACGCGGCGACGCTGACCCGCATCACCGCGGCATTCGATGCCATGCCTGCGCTCTACATCGCCGACGGCCACCATCGCTCGGCCTCGGCCTCGCGCATCGCCGCCTCGCGGCGCGCCGCCAATCCGCAGCACCGCGGCGACGAGTCCTACAACTTTTTTCTCTCGGTGATCTTTCCCGCGCACGAAATGCGCATCCTGGATTACAACCGCGTCATCGCCGACCTCAACGGCCTGGCTGCGGAATCGCTGATCGAACGCATCGGCAGCGCGTTCAGCGTCGAGGCCGCGAGCGCAGCGGTTAAGCCCGAGCGCCCTGGGGTGTTCGGCCTGTATCTCGCCGGACGCTGGTACCGCCTGGCGATTCGCCCCCAGCTGATCCCGGCCGATCCGGTGGGCAGGCTCGACGTCAGCCTGCTGCAGAACAACCTGATCGCGCCGATTCTCGGTATCACCGACCCGCGACGCGACAAGCGCATCGACTTCGTCGGCGGCATCCGTGGCCTGGGCGAACTGGAAAAGCGCGTCAACAGCGGCGAGATGGCACTGGCCCTGTCGCTGCACCCGACGCGAATGGAGGACCTGATGGCGGTCGCCGACGCCAACGAGGTGATGCCGCCCAAATCGACCTGGTTCGAGCCCAAGCTGGCGGATGGCGTGGCGTCGCACGTGCTGGATTCGGTCGGCCGCTAGAAATCCGCCACGACGCCCTCAAGTTTTTTTGCAAGTTGCCGTTTATTTTCTAGAGTCAAACCACCCCCAGAAAACCAGTAACAAGCGAACAGGACCCCGGCGTGAAAATCGACAAGCGTATTCCTCCGACCACCCCCTCCAAGGTTTCCGCAACCCGGGCCAAGACCGCCGACAAGACTGAGAAGGGCGGCAAAACCTCAGCAGCCAGCGCCGACAGCCTCACCCTCACCGAATCCAGCAGCCGCCTGCGCGCCCTGGAAGGCGAACTCGCCCAGGTCGACATCACCGACTCGGCCAAGGTCGAAGCGGTCAAGGCCGCGGTCGCCAACGGCACCTTCGCGGTCGATGCGGAAGTCGTCGCCGACCGCCTGATCGACCACACCAAGGAAACCCTGCGCAAACGTCCGCGCAAAAAGTAAACTCCTGTCCTCGTACTTTGCAGAGGGCAAGTCCATGACAGAAATCACCCTGCCGATCAGCGGCATGCATTGCGGCGGCTGCGTCAGCAGCGTCAAGTCTGTGCTGTCCGCCCTGCCGGGGGTCGATCGCGTCGAGGTGACGCTCGATCCGGGCCAGGCCATCGTGTCCTACGACGAATCCCGTGTGGATCGTGCCGCCCTGGTTCAGGCGGTCGGCGAAGCGGGTTTCGAAGTCGTCAGCTGAAATTTTCACCGCACAGGGTGTGCAGCGGCTCGGGGTGATGGATGCCGTTGCCCTGGGCGTAATCCACCCCGATCTGCCGCAGCAAGTCCAGTATCTCTTCCGACTCGACGTATTCCGCAACCGTTTGCAAGCCCATCTGGTGGCCGATGCGGTGGATCGCCT
>JBAPWR010000224.1:0-2205 GCA_049283775.1 Thiobacillus sp. | reverse complement strand
GCACGACACCGCCGAGGCGGTGGTCGGCAACTGGATCGGCTGCGTCTATCAGGTGACCCACGGCGATCGTCGCCTGCCGTTCATGCCCGGCATCGATCCCAACAACCCGCTGGGACTGTAATGGCCGCCGCGCGCGCGCACTTCGACGAGTCCCAGGGCGCGCTGATCGTCAGCGGCGTATGGGATGCCGATGCCGCCGCCGCGTTGCCCGATCTTGCCGGCAAGACCGTGCGCATCCTCGACGGTGCTGGCGTCAGCGAGCTCGATACCAACGGCGCCTGGCTGCTGCTCAACGCAGCCGGACCGCTCGACAGTGGCGCGATGCCCGAGCTGCGCGCGTTCCAGCCACGGCACCAGGCGATGCTCGAACTGGTAGCCAAGCATTGCGCCGCCACGGTGCCGCAGCCGCCGCCGCTGCGCGAGGGGGTGCGCATGATCACCGGACGCGGCACCCTGGCAGTATTGGGGCATGTCTTCGGTCTTCTCACCTTCGTCGGTCACCTGTTCATCGAGTTGCTGCTGCTGACGCCGAGCCCGCAGCGCTGGCGCTGGCGCGAGTTCGGTGGCCAGGTGCGGGCGGTGTTCGTCGGTGCGATCCCGATCGTCGCCGGCATGATGTTCCTGTTGGGGGTGGTGTTCGCCTATCTGCTCGGCGACCAGGCACAGCAATACGGCGCCAACATCTTCGTCGTCGACGGCATCCTGCTGGCGGTCATGCGCGAGGTTTCGCCGGTCATCGTCGCCGTCCTGGTTGCCGGACGGTCCGGCGCGGCCATTACCGCGCAGATCGGCACCATGAAGGTCACCGAGGAAATCGACGCCATCACCACGCTCGGCCTGTCGCCACTGGCGGTGCTGGTGATCCCGCGCTTCATGGCCATGCTCATTGCCATGCCGCTGCTGGTGTTCATCGGCGATGTCGCCGGGGTATTCGGCGGTATGCTGGTCGCCGCGCAGCAGCTGGATATCTCCAGTAACATGTTCGTCGACCGCATGTCCGATGTGCTGGTGCTCAGCACCCTGCTGGTCGGCCTCGGCAAGGCGCCGGTGTTCGCCATCTTCATCGCCCTCATCGCCTGCCGCATGGGACTCAACGTCAGCCGCGACGCCAGCAGCGTTGGTGCCCATACCACTTCCACCGTGGTGCAGAGCCTGGTCGCGATCATCATCCTCAACGCCATCTTCGCGGTGCTGTTCGTGCAGCTCGACATCTGATGCCCGAAACCGTCATCGACATCCGCGGCCTCTCCACCACCCTTGGCGGACGCAGCATCCATCGCGACCTCGACCTCAGCGTCGCGCGCGGCGAGGTCGTTGCCCTGATCGGCGGCAGCGGCTCCGGCAAGTCGGTGCTGCTGCGCGAGATCATCGGACTGCTGAAGCCGCAGGCGGGACGCGTCGAGCTGTTCGGCCAGTCGGTATTGGACTGCTCGCTGGAGCAGATGAACCAGCTGCGCACGCGCTTCGGCGTGCTGTTCCAGGATGGCGCGCTGTTTTCCTCGCTCAATGTCGAGGACAACGTCGCCACCCCGCTGTTCGAACATACCGATCTGCCGCGCCCCACCTGTCGCCGTCTGGCGCGGCTCAAGCTGGCCCTGGCAGGCCTGCCGGCAGACGCCGCACGCAAGCGCCCGAGCGAACTCTCCGGCGGCATGCGCAAGCGGGTGGCGCTGGCACGTGCGCTGGCGCTCGATCCCGAGCTGCTGTTTCTCGACGAACCGACCTCGGGGCTCGACCCGATCTCGGCACGTGCCTTCGACGCCCTGATTCGCCTGCTGGCCGACAGTCTCGGCCTCACCGTATTCCTCGTCACCCACGACTTGGATACACTGTTTTCGACGGTCGACCGCGTCATCGTGCTGTCGGGCGGCCGCGTGCTCGGCAGCGGGACCGTGGCCGAGCTGAGAACCATCGACGATCCGTGGCTGCGCGATTATTTCGCCGCACGACCGTCGCAGGAGGAAACCATGCATGGAAACTGAAGGCCGCTATACCCTGGTAGGCATCCTGGTGATGGGCGCCCTGGCACTGATGGTGATGGCCATCCTGTGGCTCGCCGGGGGGGCGGACCGCATCGCCTACCAGACCTATTCGATCTATTTCAGACAGCAGTCGCTCGACGGCCTGGCGGTAGGCAGCCCGGTGAAAATGCGCGGCATCAAGGTCGGCGTGGTCGACAGCTATCGCTTCGCCCAGGGCGAAGAC
>JBAPWR010000223.1:0-5424 GCA_049283775.1 Thiobacillus sp. | reverse complement strand
GTTTCTGAGACATGGCCGAACCATTCGAACCACCCGACAGCGCGCCCGAAGAAGCTGCTGCAGAATCGGCCTCGCGGTCGCCGTGGTGGCGCAACTGGAAGGTGATGCTGCCGGTCTGGCTGGGGATCGCGGCGCTGGTCGGCCTGGGGCTGCATTTCAACATCGACGGCGGAGTGATCGCCGGCAGCGTCCTGGTGGTGGGTCTGCTTTCCCATGCCTTTGCGTGGCTGCTCGGCATCATTGCCCTGGTGCCGGTCATCGGTCCGATTGTCGTAAAGATCCTGTCGATCGGCTTTATCTGGCTGCTCAATGCGGTCGGCTATCTGGTCGCCTACGTCGCCATCCGGCGTGGCTATTCCAAGGATGTGCTGACCTATCGCG
The DNA here is from genome assembly GCA_049283775.1 of Thiobacillus sp. Taxonomy (GTDB): domain Bacteria; phylum Pseudomonadota; class Gammaproteobacteria; order Burkholderiales; family Thiobacillaceae; genus Thiobacillus. Next base: position 5,043 of record JBAPWR010000223.1, on the reverse strand, counting down.
GATTGACGATTTCGCTCATTATCGGCATCGTCATCGGCTACGTGCTGGGCAAGCTGTTCTAGCAGGCCAACGGTGGCGTCATTAAAAGGGGTCTTTCGATGAAATGGCTGTGGATCGGGCTGGTGGTGCTTTTCACTGGGTGCACCGGGGTGCCGGAAGGGCTGCAGCCCGTCGGCGGATTCGATTCGGGGCGCTATCTTGGCCGCTGGTACGAAATCGCCCGTCTCGACCACAGCTTCGAGCGCGGCCTGACCAATGTGACCGCGGATTACCGCCGCCTCGACGATGGACGGCTCGAGGTGATCAACCGCGGCTTCGATGCGCAGAAGAACAAATGGAGCGAAGTCAGGGGCGTGGCACGGTTTCAGGGTCCCGAGGACATCGCCAGCCTGGAGGTGTCTTTCTTCGGCCCGTTCTACGGGGGCTACCACGTGCTGGTCCTCGACCCGGACTACCGCTATGCCTTGGTGGCGGGCCCCAACCGCGATTATCTGTGGATCCTGGCGCGCGAACCGCAGCTGGATCAGGCCACGCTGGACCGCCTGATTGCCCAGGCGAGATCTTGGGGCTTCGCGACCGAGAACTTGATCCTGGTCGACCATCAGCCGCGCAGTTGATCGCCCAATTCAGCCGGGCTGGGAATCGGCGAGGATTTTTTCGGACAGCTTCTTGAGGCTTGCGCTGGAAAGATGACTGGCACGGTAATGCCAGTCAGCCTCAGTGGCTGCGTAGTTGTTCGATAGCGAACGCAGATAGGCGGGATCGTAATGCTCCTCGAGCAGCGCGGCGACCAGCCCTGGCCAGTTGCCAGCCTGCGCCAGACTTTGCCAGTTTTCCACGGTTTCCCGGCCGCGCAGCGGAATCAGCAGCGCCAGCTGCTCGATGATCGGCTTGGGATCGTCGAGATAGTGCTGGTACTCCTCGATCAGCAGGTCGATGCGTGCCTGCAGCGGCACTTCCAGACGCAGGCAGGGACTGGCGCGCATGTGCGTGATCAATTCTTCGGGAACGCGCAGCATGCCAATTTTTCTGCTTTCCGACTCGACATAGACCGGGCGCCTCTTGTCGAATTGCCGCAGCCGATGCCAGATCTCGCTCTCGAAGGACTTTTGCGTGGGCTGCGGCTGCCCGGGCAGGGAGCCGAGAATGGAGCCGCGATGAGCGGCCAGTTCCTCCAGATCGAGCACCTGGGCACCGAGCGCCGCTAGAGCCTGTAGCAGCCGGCTCTTGCCGCTGCCGGTCGGTCCGGTGACGACGCGGAAGCTGAATTCGGCGGGCAACGTCGCCAGGTCGGCGATGACCTGGCGCCGGTAGGCCTTGTAGCCGCCTTCGAGCTGGGCTGCGGCAAAGCCGATCTTGTGCAGGATGTGCGTCATCGACCCGCTGCGGCTGCCGCCGCGCCAGCAGTAGACCAATGGCCGGTAGGATTTCGGCTTGTCGGCAAAATGCTGCTCGAGATGCTGCGCGATATTGCGTGACACCAGCGCGGCGCCGATCTTCTTGGCTTCGAAAGGCGAGACCTGCTTGTGGAGCGTGCCGACACGGGCGCGTTCGGCATTGTCCAGAACCGGAAGGTTGATCGCGCCGGGCACGTGATCCTCGGCAAATTCTGCGGGCGAGCGCACGTCGATCACTTCATCAAAAGAAGCGATCTCGATGATGGTGGCACTCCGTGGTGTCTGACTGGACATGATGGAAATCTCAAACCAGCTCGATTATCACCTGCCGCCCTGGGCGGCCTGCAAAGTCGCTGAGAAAGTGGTTCGTCTCGGGCTGGCTGCCCGTTTTGAAGACAGGTGGAATCAGGCGGAATAATTGGATAGGGCAAAAGAAAACCTCCCCGCGTCAGCCCTGGCTGAACGGCGGGGAGGCTTCGTCCTAAATACTAAACAGACTTGAGCGGCGTGATCTTGCGGTCTTCTTCCCGCCGCCCCGAGGTCGTTTTTCTGCGATCGGTCTTCAAGCCCTGCGGCAGAGCTGCCCAGCTTGGAGCAAGCCGACGGTCACTCAAACGCCGCTCCAAAGGAATGAATTCAACTTCGTAACCAGGTAGTGCGGCCATCTTTGCCACCCTTCAAGCTGATGATCTATCAACAATATTAGTTGAAATTTCAACAAATTAACAGGCAAACTTTTGGCGGCCGAACAATGTGGTGTTTTCTGCCAGACGTGCGGCTGGCCTTGAGTTTGACCTGCAGAGCTGAAATGTCGTGGATCAGCGCTGAGCGCTTCTCACCAGGCGTTGTTTCTCCCGCTGCCACTCGCGATCCTTCTCGGCGGCACGCTTGTCGTGCTGCTTCTTGCCCTTGGCCAGTCCGATCTGCAGTTTGATGCGTCCCTTGGAGTAATGCAGGTCGAGGGGGACGAGGGTATAGCCGGCGCGTTCGGTCTTGCCGATCAGCTTGCTGATTTCGGCAGCCTTCAGCAACAGCTTGCGTGAACGGGTCGGGTCGGGGTGGATGTGGGTCGAGGCGGTGGGGAGCGGGCTGATATGGCAGCCGATGAGAAAAACCTCGCCGTTTTTCACGACCACGTAGGCTTCCTTGAGCTGGACCCTGGCAGCGCGGATCGACTTGACCTCCCAGCCTTCCAGCATCAGTCCGGCCTCGAATTGCTCCTCGATGAAATAGTCGTGAAACGCTTTTTTGTTGTCGACGATGCTCATGGTGCGCGTGCTTGCGTACAATTCTTGATTTTACAAGGCTTTCTGCGGTCATGGCTCGAGTGGAGAAAAGTGTGCTGGTGGCGCACACACCCGAACGAATGTTCGAACTGGTGGACAGGGTCGAGGAATATCCGGCCTTTCTGCCCTGGTGCGGCGGCACCGAGCTGAAATGGCGTGACGATGCGAGCACGGTCGCGACTATCCATATTGCTTACATGGGCATTCGCCAGAGTTTCACCACCGAGAACTCGAAATCCTTTCCCGGTGAGATGCGCATCAACCTGCAGGAAGGGCCTTTCACCCACCTGGAGGGGGACTGGTTCTTCAAGCCGCTGGGCAATGACGCCTGCAAGATCGAGTTTCGCCTCAACTACGTCTTTTCCAGCCGCCTGCTCGAATCGGTGCTGGCACCGGTCTTCAGCCACATCACCAATACTTTCGTCGATGCCTTCGTCCGGCGGGCGGACGAGGTCTACGCCTGATGACGCCTGCCGCCGACATCCATGTCGAGGTCGTCTACGCCTTGCCGGGTCAGCAGCCGATCTTGTCCGTGACGCTGCCCGATGGCGCCACGGTCGAAGAGGCGATCCGTCGCTCCGGCGTGCTTGAGAGCTTTCCTTCGATCGATCTGGCAGTCAACAAGGTCGGGATATTCAGCAAGCTGGTCAAGCTCGACGAAAAGGTGCGCGACCGCGACCGCGTGGAAATCTACCGTCCGCTCATCGCCGACCCCAAGGAAGTGCGACGCAAACGGGCCGAGGAGGGCAAGGTCACCAGGAAAGGCGGGGGCGACGCGACGCCAGCTGACAAGAAAGCGCAGGCAGAAAAAACGCCAAGCTTGTAGCGCTTCATCTGCAGCGATCCCCGGTGCCGATCGGTTGGCTTCGTTGTGAACGACCTTCTCGCTCACATTTGCTAACCCGGGTCGGATCAAGCAAAAACAAAAAGCCTTCCGGTTAATCGCCGGAAGGCTTTTTCGTGGTGCAGGTATTGGTCAGCTAATCAGTCGCCGATCTTGATCATCGGGTAGTTGTTCTGTTCGCTCGCCAACTTGATATGCGACCGAGCCAGCTTTGCCTGTTTGAGGACCGTGGCGCTGTCGCCCTCGGCAGCCGCTTTTTCAGCAGCCTTGACGGCGGCATCCGCAGTCGTCCACAGGGAGAAACTGGCCTTCGCTGCCTTGGCTTCGGCCTGGGCGGCTTTCAGTTCGGCTGCGGCCTCGGCGCTGATGGTCGGCTTGGCGGCTTCGGCCGGCTTGGCTTCGGCAGCGGGTTTGGTGGCGGCGGTTTCAGTGGATGCGCAACCGGCCATGGCCAGCAGGGCAGCGGAAGTCAGAGCAAGTAAAACTTTGGTCATTGTATGGTTCTCCTCACGGTGTTGTGACATTCAGGTGTTGGGCGGTTGAAGCAGAAAACCGCATCGCGCCTCAGCAGGATGAGTGCTGACAGCAAGTTAGCTGCTTCGTCCGCTCGAGTCAACGGGTGAGGGAGCAAAACCGTTGGTAGATTTCGACCAAGCTGCCCTGATGGCGGGCGTTTCCGCTCCCGGGCACATGGCTTATGGTGGTTTGCAGATTGTCCGCGCGAGGGGGCGGCGCGTATAATTCCGCTTTGCGTAAAGGAAATCCCATGCGTGTTCTGCAAAAAGCGCTGACGTTCGACGACGTTCTGCTCGTTCCTGCCTATTCAGCCATTCTTCCCCGCGATGTCAGCCTCGCAACGCAGTTGACGCGCAGCATCACCCTCAACCTGCCCATCCTGTCCGCCGCGATGGATACCGTGACCGAGGCGCGCCTGGCGATTGCCTTGGCGCAGGAAGGCGGCATCGGCATCATCCACAAGAACATGAACGCCGAAATGCAGGCGGCCCAGGTCGCGGCGGTCAAGCGTTTCGAATCCGGCGTGGTCAAGGATCCGATTACCGTCGCACCGCAGATGACGGTGCGCCAGGTCCTCGACATCACCCGCAGCAAGCGCATTTCCGGCCTGCCGGTGATCGATGGCGGCAAGGTGGTCGGCATCGTCACCAACCGCGACCTGCGCTTCGAAACCCAGCTCGATCAGCCGGTGGCCAACATCATGACACCGAAGGAACGGCTGGTAACGGTCAAGGAAGGCGCCAGCCGCGAAGAGGCCCTGGCGCTGCTGCACAAGCACCGTCTCGAGCGCGTGCTGGTGGTCAACGACGGCTTCGAGCTGCGCGGCCTGATCACCGTCAAGGATATCCAGAAATCGAGCGAGCACCCGCTGGCCTGCAAGGACGCGATGGGTCGCCTGCGCGTCGGCGCGGCGGTGGGAACCGGCGAGGGCACCGAGGAGCGCGTCGCTGCGTTGGTGGCGGCCGGCGTCGACGTGATTACCGTGGATACCGCGCACGGC
>JBAPWR010000222.1:0-1832 GCA_049283775.1 Thiobacillus sp. | reverse complement strand
CTCTTCGCCGGTCTTGGGGTTGCGGCCGGTACGGGCAGCGCGCTTGCGGACCTCGAAGGTGCCGAAACCGACCAGGGTGATCGAGTCGCCCTTCTTCAGGGTGGCGGTGACGATGTCGATCAGACCGGCAACGGCACGCTCGGCGTCGGCCTTGGTGGATTCGGTCTTGGCAGCCAGTGCCTCGACGAGTTCTTTCCTGTTCATGCTTGATTCCTCCCGATGATATGTTGGCGTGGACATTCCACGCGCAGATTATGGTTAACTCGATGCCCGCTGGCAATGCCCGAAGCGCATCAAAACCGCATTGGGGCGACAAATTTCCGCCTGCGGCGGTTCGGCTGTCCACGCTGCCTGCAACGAATCGAGGTCATGCCGACGGCATGGGGGGCAGCAAACCTGGCACGGAAACAGGCTGAACCAGCCACTCGGCGTCCGCACCACAGAGGTACTGCCCGTACATCGGCGGGAGATGCGACAAAGAAAAACAGCCCGCATCGCTGCAGGCCGTCCGTTTGGCTGGCGTCCACGCGTGGATGCCTCGCCGCACCTCATCCGTGATCAGTCCCAGGCCGAGCCGATCCCGAAGTGGCCGCCAGGGGAAGGGCTATGGCGTGGCGTGGTTCACGACCCCATCCCGCCCTCCAGGGGTCGCCTGCCGAGCCGCATTACAAGTTCCCCACAGGCTGTCCGCAGTGTCCTGACTTAATCCGGCGAATCCCTGCGAGAACCCCTCCGACCGAACGTCTGCCCGGGTCGGTAGGAAAGTCCAGGATCATGCATGTCCGCGCGCCGGTTGCAAGCTGAACCGGCCCTGACCGCGACCAATCGGCTTCCGCAAGCCACACGTCGCGCATGGGCGGGCGCCGTGTTCCGTCGCCCCCGGTCGATCCATTTCCTGTTTGGTTTCAAGGACCGGGGCCGGTTCGGCCCAACCTGCAAAATTGTCATGCTTCATAGCGCATTGAATTTGCTGGCTTTAAACGATTCTTGCTCTTTTCGCCCTGACAAAATGACAGGAATCGTTCCGCGGGATCCTCGGGGTGATCAATAAATACCGTTATTAAACAATAAGATAGAGATCTGGCACGACGCTCGCTTAGGCAAGACCATACATCCATAGGAGGGGGCGTCGTGTCGGTCAAGCTGCTTGCATTGCTTCTCGTTGCTTTTTCCGCCATTGCCTTGAGTGCTCGGGCCGAGCAAGGTGTTGACGGAGGGGCGGTGTTCATTTCCGGCCTGCAGCCGGATCGCAGGCCGGCAGATGCGCCGGTCATCACGGAATTCAACAGGGACCCGGCATGGTATCGCCAAGCCCTGAAAGGGATTACCCCACCCTATTCAAACAGCCTGCGCTTTCTTGACGACCAGGGAGCCTGGTACACGCCCTTCAATCGTCCCAACGCTTCAGGACGGTACGACATTCGCGGGCTTTATCCGGCAACGAACTACTAGGTGTTTCTCTCCGCTTGTCAAAGCGGATTTCTGCAAGGGTGCTCGTCACCAATTCAATCGTGAACTTCCAAGGAGGACAACATGGGTATGCGTAATCTGAGCCGTCAATTTTTCCGTGTGGCTGCCATCACCGCTGCGACGCTGGCTATCCAGCCGGCTTTTGCTGCCGAGGAGCAGACGGGTATGTCCGGCATGAGTGGAATGTCGGGCATGTCCGGCATGGGCGGGATGTCCGGCATGTCGGGCATGGGCGGTATGTCCGGTATGTCCGGCATGGGCGGAATGTCCGGCATGTCCGGCTATTTCCGTATCAGCCCGATGGGGGAAATCTTCTTCTATCCGTTCCAAAGCCAGACGGGCATGAGCGGTATGTCGGGCAT
>JBAPWR010000221.1:0-5566 GCA_049283775.1 Thiobacillus sp. | reverse complement strand
GATGTCCTGGCGAAAGCTGCGATCCTGTCTGACGATGGCCAGCAGCTCGTTCATGGCGGCATCGAAATCATCGGCAGCCAGCAGCACCGCAGCCAGCTGGTAGCGCGCGTCCATATCGTCGGGCTGCGTGGCGAGGCGCTGTTGCAGTTCCATCCGCGCAGGCGCAGTCCGTGCCGCTTCCGCCAGGCTCAGATGCGCATGCAGATGGGCGATTTCCTGATTGGTGCGGGCCTCGGCCGGCAGGCTGTCGAGCAGGCGCAAGGCCTGTTCGCCGTCACCCGAGGCCCAGAGAATTTTCGCCAGGTCGCGTGGAATCGCCAGGTTGTCGGGGTCGGCCATGGCGGCGCCGGCGAGCAGCCGCCGCGCCTGCTGCAGCTCGCCGGCCTGCCAGGCCGCCACGCCCTGGGCGTGGACACGGTCGGCGTCCTGGGCGATGAAGCGGTTGAGCACTTCGCGGAAACTGCTGTCGGGGTCGGCGCCATGGATGGTGTGAACGACTTCGCCGCGGCGGAAGAACTTCACCGTCGGCACCGAATTGACGCCGAAGCGGTGGGCCAGCGCCGGGAATTCCTCGGCATTCAGCATGACCAGCAGGAACTTGCCGCCGTATTCGCCGGCGAGCTTGACCAGCCGCGGCATGAGGATGAAGCAGGGGCCGGCCTTGGGGGTCCAGAAATGCACCAGCACCGGACCCTTGTGGGAGTTTTCCAATACCAGGCGGTTGAAATTGTCGGCGGTGGCGTCGAATACGTAGGGTGAAAGGGCCATGGCTCAGGACTGCAACGAAAGTGCAAACGCATCGGTCGCCGCGACCAGCGCCCGGCTGATGCCCGGCTCGAAGGCGGAATGTCCGGCGTCATCGACGATGACGTAGCGTGCCTCGGGCCAGGCGCGCGCCAGATCGTCGGCGCTGACGATCGGACAGACCGCGTCGTAGCGGCCCTGGACGATGGTGCAGGGCAGGTGGCGGATGCGCTGCAGCTGGTCGAGCAGGCTGTTGTCGGGGAGGAAGATGTCGTTGACGAAATAGTGTGCCTCGATGCGCGCCAGCGACAGCGCGGTGCGATCGCTGCAGAACGCCGAAACCAGCGGCGGATTCGGAAGCAGGGTCGAGCAGCTCGCCTCGAACGCAGCCCAGACGCGTGCAGCCGGCAGGTGGACCTGCGGGTCGGGATCGATCAGGCGGCGGTGATAGGCAGCCAGCAGGTCATCTCGTTCGTCGGTCGGAATGAACTCGGCGAGCTCGCGCTGGGCTTCGGGAAAGAAGGCGCGGATGCCGTAGAGAAACCAGTCGATCTCACTCGGCCGGCAGAGAAAGATACCGCGCAGCACGAAGCCCAGGCAGCGCCCGGGATGGGCCTCGCCATAGGCCAGCGCCAGGGTCGAACCCCAGGATCCGCCGAAAACCAGCCAGCGCTCGATGCCGAGCGCATCGCGCAGCCGCTCCATGTCGTCGATCAAGTCCGGGGTGGTGTTGCCGTCGAGTTCCCCGTGGGGCGTGGACTGCCCGCTGCCGCGCTGGTCGAACAGCACGATGCGGTAGCGCGCCGGGTCGAAGAAGCGGCGCTGCAGCGGCGAGGTGCCGGATCCGGGGCCGCCGTGAATGAAAACGACCGGAATGCCCGCCGGGTTGCCCGAGGTTTCCCAGTAGATGCGATGCACGCTTGCGGTGTCGAGCCAGCCCTGCGCATGGGGCTCGATCGGCGGATAGAGAAATGAATTTTCTGCCATGAACGGTTCGTTGTGTCGGGGGTTTCGCATAATATCGCTGACACCGGAACCCAGTTCAAATCGATGACCACGCCATTCAAATACGCCCACGCAACCCACCCTGACTGGACCCATGCTGCCGAGGCGTGCATGGCTCAGCTGGGGGCGATTCCTGCCGCGGCGACGCTGGGATTTCTCTATCTTTCCGATGATTTCGCCGCCGAGGCCGACGCCATACTGGCGTTTTTCAAGAGCTCGACCGCGGTGCCGCACTGGGTCGGTACCGTCGGAGTCGGAGTGTGCGCTGCCGGCGTGGAATATCTGGAGCAGCCGGCGATGGCGGTGATGCTGGGCGAATTCGATGCGAAGGATTTCAGCATCCTGCCGACCCTCAAAACGCCGCAGGATATCGCCACTCATGACTTCGACGCGGGTTATTTCGCCGTGGTGCACGGTGATCCACGCAACGACAGGATCCAGGAGCTGATCACGGCGCTGAGCGCCCGTATCAGCAGCGGCTTCGTTGTCGGCGGGCTGTCGAGCGCACGCGGCGAGATGCCGCAAATCGCCGACGGCATCACTGCAGGTGGCCTCTCGGGCGTGGTGTTCAGCGAGCGCGTGCGCCTGGCGACCGGACTCAGCCAGGGCGTCTCGCCGCTGGGACCGCGCCATCAGATCACCATGGCGAACAAGAACGTCGTCGGCAATCTCGATCACCGTCCCGCCCTGGATGTGATGAAGGAGGAGATCGGCGAGGTGCTGGCGCGCGACCTGCAACGCGCCGCGGGCTATATCTTCGTCGGGCTGCCGGTGCGCGGCTCGGATACCGGAGACTATCTGGTGCGCAACATACTCGGCGTCGATCCGCAGAACGACCTGGTGGCGATCGGCGAGTATGTCGAAACCGGTGACGAACTGCTGTTCTGCCGGCGCGACCAGGAAAGCGCCGAGCAGGACCTGCAGCGTATGCTGGTTGCGGTGCGGCAACAGCTCGGGACGCCGATTCGGGGCGCCGTGTATTATTCCTGCCTGGGCCGCGGGCAGCACATGTTCGGCGCGCCGCATCGCGAACTGGGTCTGATCCGGGAGACGCTGGGCGAGGTGCCGCTGGTCGGGTTTTTCGCCAACGGGGAAATTTCGCATGACCGTCTGTATGGCTATACGGGCGTTTTGACCCTGTTCGGCTGAGTCTGGAACAAAATATTCATTTCAAGCGGGAGATACAGCATGACCATCCATGCCATGAAGGAAGAAGAAGTTCGCCTGTTGCGTGACGAGATCGAGTTGCTTATGGGCGAACGCCGCCAGCTGCTGCAGGTCGCCGGTGCGGCAGCCGTGTTCGTGGCGAATCTCGATACCGAGAGCCTGCCCGACGAGGCTGTGACCATCGATGCGGCTGAAATGCTGGCGGAGCAGCTGAACGGATTGACCGAGGAAACGCTCAAGGACGCGCTTGAGTCGGTGCAGGCCGAACTCGATCCGATGCAGTAGCCACTCTCCGGACTCATCCTTCGTCCACAGGCTGCCTGCCTTGGCGAAACCGAAGCTTCCCAGCGCGGCCGATGTCGGTCGCTTTCTGCTGATCGCCGGCCTGACCGCGCTGCTCTATGCGCTAACTGCCAGGCTGAGTCTGTTTCTTTCCCTTTATGTCGACGATGTCGTTGCGGCGATCTGGCTGGCTGCCGGGATCGGTGCCGCGGCCAGCCTGCGCTTTGGCTATGCCGGCGTACTGGGCGTCTTCATCGGTTCTTTCGTCGTCGTCGGCAGCCAGTTGCTGCCGCCCGAGGGGGCCCTGAGGATCGCCGCCGGTGCGGCCGTCGGCGCCTGGATCATCGGCTTCCTGCCGCGTTATCTGCAGCCCTTCAATTCGACCCTGGACTATGTCGCCAGCGTCGGCAAGTTTGCGCTGATCGCGGCGCCGCTGGGCTGCGCGGCGAGCGCATTGATCGGTGTTGCCAGCCTGTATTTCTTCCACGAGCTGTCCGGGGAACTGATCCCGCGTGCATTGTGGGTCTGGTGGCTGGGTGATCTGCTCGGCGTGTTCCTGATCGCGCCGCTGCTGCTCACCAGCACGCAAAGCGAATTGCTGCCGCGCAGCCAGGCCGCCCGCATCGAAGGCTCGGTGATGCTGCTGGGCATGCTGTCGCTGACCCTGCTGATGATGCGCTATGCGCAGCCACTGCGTCCGGCCGAACTGGTGATCTTCGTCCTGCTGCCCTTCGTGCTGTGGTCGGCGCTGCGTTTTTCCGCCACCGTGACCAGCCTGACGATTTTCCTCTCGGGCGTGATCGTGCTGGCCGTGGTGGTCATCACTGAAGGCGGCATCGACCACATCATCGCCAGCCGCGATGTCCTGGCGCTGCAGGTCAGCCTCATAACCCTGGCGCTGGGCGGCCTGTTCGTCTCGGCTGCGCTGACCGAACGACGCTACTCGGAAATGCGCCTGGACGTGCTGGCCAACCACGATCCGCTGACCGGCTTGCCCAACCGCGCCTATTTCCAGGATTTCCTCGGCCATACTCTGGCACGGGCGCAGCGCGAGCGCTATCAGGTTTCGCTTCTGTTCATCGACCTCGACCGCTTCAAGAACATCAACGATTCGCAGGGCCATGAAGTTGGCGACCAGGTACTGCGCATCGTCGCCAGCCGCCTCGACGAGCAGTTGCGCGCAGACGATTTCGTCGCGCGTCTCGGGGGCGATGAATTTGCCGTCATCCTGATCCATCCGCCGACCCCGCGTGCGGCGAGCCGCGTGGCGCAGAAGCTGTCCCTGGCCTTGTCCGAGCCGTTCAAGCTCAAGCAGCGGCGCTATGCCATCGGCGCCAGCATCGGCATCAGTGTCTATCCGGACGACGGCGAGGATGCCAACACCCTGCTGCGGCAGGCCGACCTGGCGATGTATCAGGCCAAGCAGCGCAGGAGCGGCTTCGAATATTTCAACGACGGCATGAACGCCGCGGCGCAGCAGCAACTGACGCTGGAAACCGGCTTGCGCCAGGCGCTGGATCGCGGTGAGCTGGCGCTGCTGTACCAGCCCAAGGTCGATCTCGACAGCGGCCGGGTGGTCGGCCTGGAAGCCTTGATTCGCTGGCTGACCCGTTCCGGCAACATCGTCGGGCCGGACCGTTTCATTCCGGTGGCGGAAGAAACCGGGCTGATCGTGCCGATCGGCCGCTGGGTGGTGCGCACCGCCTGCACGCAGTGGATCGAGTGGAAGCAGGCCGGACTCGAGCCGCCGGCGATCGCCGTCAACCTGTCGCCGCGGCAGTTTTCCGATGCTCGGCTGATCGACGACATCGAGGCGGTGCTGGAGGAAACCGGCATGCCCGCCGAATACCTGCAGCTGGAAATCACCGAGAGCGCGGCGATGGAGAATCCCTCGCGCACCTTCGAGATGCTCGACGCCCTGCGCGATCGCGGACTGCATGTCTATATCGACGATTTCGGCACCGGTCATTCCAACCTCGGCCAGCTCAAGCGCATGCCGATCGATGCGGTGAAGATCGACAAGAGCTTCATCAAGGAGGTGCTGAGCGACAAGGATGATGCAGAAATTGCCGACGCCATCATCCGGCTGTCGCATGCGCTCAATATACGTGTCGTCGCCGAAGGTGTGGAAACCCCCGAGCAGGTCGCCTTTCTCAAGGCGCACCAGTGTGACGAGATCCAGGGCTACGTGATCGCCAAACCCATGCCGCCCGACAAGGTCAGCGGGCTGTTTGCGAGCGTGTTCGTTTTTTGAAGCATCAGCGGGGGTTGGCAGCCCCGGCTGTTGTTTGAAGTCGCGAGGCGGCTTCGACTTGCAGCTTGGCCAAAATTGCTGCTAGTCGCGCCTGAGCTTGCGCAAGGGACGCAG
>JBAPWR010000220.1:0-4210 GCA_049283775.1 Thiobacillus sp. | reverse complement strand
ATGAAACGCAGTACGGAAAGGTTCGGGGGAGACTCATGTGCCGGCGCAGCCGGCACGTTATGGCGACACCAGAACCCGCCCGTGCGTTTCTGGATCATCAGCATGATGCTGGTGCTGATCGGACTGTCGAGTTTGAAACTGAGATGAACTACGACAGCCTCGAACTTTCCGGCAAGAAGACCCTGGTGCTCGGGCTCGGCGACACCGGCCTGTCCTGTGCGCGCTGGCTGGCGGCACGCGGCGCCGAGGTAACGGTGGCGGACAGCCGCAACGCGCCGCCGCACGCCGCACGACTGGCCGAACTGCTGCCCGAAGTCAGACTGGCCACCGGCGACTTCGACGACGCCCTGCTGCAGGCGGCTGACCTGCTGGTCGTCAGCCCGGGTGTGCCGCTGGCCGACCCGGCGGTGGCACGGGCAATTGCGTTGGGAATCGAGGCGGTGGGCGACGTCGAGCTGTTCGCCCGGGCGATCCATGCGCTCAATGCGCAGCGCGCCGAATCCTCCGACTCCAGCGGTCCGATGAAAGTGATCGCGATCACCGGCAGCAACGGCAAGAGCACCGTCACCGCGATGTGCGGCGACATGTGCCGGCTGGCGGGATTGGAAACCTGCGTCGCCGGCAACATCGGCCTGCCGGTGCTCGATGCCCTGCTCGAGGTCGAGCAGGGCCTGGCGCCGACGCCGCAGGTCTGGGTGCTCGAACTGTCTAGCTTCCAGCTCGAGACCACCTCGAGCCTGGACGCCGACGCTGCCACGGTGCTCAACCTGTCGGAAGACCACATGGACCGCTACCCCGACATGGCCGCCTATGCCGGTGCCAAGGCGCGCATCTTCAGCGGCCATGGCATGCAGGTCCTGAATCGCGACGACAAGCGCACGCTGGCGATGGCCTTGCCGGATCGCAGGCAAGTCAGCTTCGGTCTCGATCGCTGTCCCAGCGAAAGCGATTTCGGCCTGTGCGAGGACGAGTTGTGCCATGGCACCGAGATGCTGATGCCGATCGAGGCGCTGCCGGTGGCGGGTCTGCACAACGCCGCGAATGCGCTGGCCGCGCTGGCGCTGACCAGTTCACTCGACCTGCCGATGGAGCCTTTGCTGCGTGGCCTGGCGCATTTCCAGGGCCTGCCGCACCGGGTAGAGCAAGTCGCCGAAATCGATGGCGTCACCTGGTACGACGATTCCAAGGGAACCAACGTCGGCGCCACCGAGGCCGCCCTCTACGGCATGGGACGCCGCAAGGCAGTGGTGATACTCGGCGGCGACGGCAAGGGCCAGGATTTCACCCCGCTCAAGGCCGCGGTCGAGGCCAATGCCCGCGCGGTGATCCTGATCGGACGCGATGCCCCGCTGATCGGCGCGGCCATCGCCCATAGCGGTGTCGACACCCGCAACGCCACGACCCTGGCGGAGGCCGTGCAACTGGCGCACCACCTGGCGCAGCCGGGTGACGCCGTGCTGCTGTCACCCGCCTGCGCCAGCTTCGACATGTTCCGCAACTATCTGCATCGCGCAGAAGTATTCATCGCCGCAGTCGAGGAACTGGCTGCCAAGGTAACAACGCAGCCCTCTGGTGAAGCTACTAACCAGTCGACTAAGCCCGCAATCGGGCAAGTCGATGGTAATCCCCAACCCTCTCCCGGCACAGGAGAGGGGGAAAACGCTGAGCCCAAGGCGAATTGAGCATGCTCTATACCCTGCGCGCCCCCAAGACCACGGCCGAGCTGGATTTCAGCCTGCTGTGGCTGGCGCTCGCGCTGCTGGCCCTGGGTCTGGTGATGGTCTACTCGGCCTCGATCGCCACCGCCGAGGCCGCCCGGTACACCGGGCATAACGGCCAGTACTACCTGATGCGCCAGGCCATTTTCATCGGCATCGGTCTCGCCGTCGGCATGGCCGCATTCAATGTGCCGATGCGCGTCTGGCAGCAAGCCGCCCCCTATCTTTTCCTCGCCGGTCTGCTGCTGCTGGTGGTGGTACTGATCCCCGGCATCGGTCGCGAAGTCAACGGCAGCCGGCGCTGGATCCCGCTCGGCTTCGCCAACCTGCAGCCCTCCGAGCTGATGAAGTTTCTCGCCGTGCTCTACGCCGCCGACTACACCACGCGCAAGGCCGCGTTCATGCACGACTTCAAGAAAGGCTTCCTGCCGATGGCGGCGGTGATGATCCTGGCCGGCGGTTTGCTGCTGCGCGAACCCGATTTCGGCGCCTTCGTCGTGATCGTCTCGATCGCCATGGGCATCCTGTTCCTCGGCGGACTCAACTGGCGCGTGTTCGCCGGCCTGGTGGTGGTGCTGCTGATCGGCTTCGTCGTCCTCATCTGGTCTTCTCCGTATCGCCTGCAGCGCGTCCTCGGCTTCATGGATCCGTTCGCCGATCCTTACGGCAAGGGCTACCAGCTGTCGCATGCGCTGATCGCTTTCGGTCGTGGCGAATGGCTGGGACTGGGACTCGGCGGCAGTGTGGAGAAGCTGTTCTACCTGCCGGAGGCGCATACCGACTTCCTGCTCGCGGTCATCGCCGAAGAGCTCGGTTTTGTCGGCGTCGCCGTGGTGATCGGCCTGTTCGCCTGGCTCATCGTCAAGGCCTTCGTCATCGGCCATCGCGCCGCCCAGCTGGAGCGCAACTACTGCGCCCTGGTGGCGCAGGGCATCGGCATCTGGTTGGGGGTGCAGGCACTGATCAACATGGGGGTGAACGTCGGCCTGCTGCCGACCAAGGGGCTGACCCTGCCCTTCCTGTCTTTCGGCGGCAGCGGCATCGTCGCCAACTGCCTCGCGGTGGCGGTGCTGCTGCGGATCGACTGGGAGCACCGGCAGATGATGCGGGGGAAAACGTTCTGATGGCCTCACTCAACCGAACCCTGATGGTGATGGCCGGCGGCACCGGCGGCCACGTCTATCCGGCGCTGGCGGTGGCCGACGAGCTACGCGCGCGCGGCTGGGAGGTGTTCTGGCTCGGAACGCGCGCCGGTCTCGAGGCGCGAGTGGTGCCCGCAGCCGGCATCGACATGGTCTGGGTCAGCATGGGCGGGGTGCGCGGCAAGGGCCTGCTGAAGAAAGTGCTGCTGCCGGTGATGCTGCTGAGGGCATTCTGGCAGAGCCTGCGCGCGATTCTGCAACGCCGCCCCGACGTGGTGCTGGGGATGGGCGGCTACACCGCGTTTCCCGGCGGCATGATCGCCAGCCTGCTCAACCGCCCGCTGGTGATCCACGAGCAGAACTCGGTCGCCGGGCTGACCAACCGGGTATTGGCCTGTCTCGCCGACCGCGTGCTGGTCGCCTTTCCCGGGGTGTTTCGCAACCCCGCCGACAAGCCCATCCCCTGCCGCAAGCTGGAAACCGAGTGGGTAGGCAATCCGGTGCGTACCGACATCGTCGCTGTTTGCGCCGAGCCCTCGGCGCCACGCAACGGACCGCTGCGCCTGTTGGTGGTCGGCGGCAGCCTCGGCGCCTCGGCGCTCAACGAACTGGTACCGAAGGCGCTCGCCCTGCTGCCGGCGGACCGGTGTCCGTCGGTGGTCCACCAGTCAGGCCGCCAGCACCTCGAGATCCTGCGAGCCAATTACGCTTCCGCCGGCGTCGGAGCCGAGCTGCGCGACTACATCGAGGACATGGCCGCAGCCTGGCGCGACTGCGATTTCGCCATCTGCCGTGCCGGTGCGATCACCGTCGCCGAGCTCGCCTGCGCCGGGGTTCCGGCGGTGCTGGTGCCCTTTCCCCATGCGGTCGACGATCACCAGACCGGCAACGCCAGGTTTCTCAGCGATGCCGGCGCTGGCTGGCTGATGCAGCAGAAGGATCTGGACCCACAGAAGCTGGCGACGCTGATCGCCGGACTCGATCGTCCGACCCTCGCGGTGATGGCCGCCAAGGCGCGCGCACTGGCCAAGCCCGATGCTGCCGCCCGCGTCGCGGATATCTGCCAGGAACTGGCCGAGGGGTCAGGGGTCAGGGGTCAGGGGTCAGGGGGAGCGGCATGATGACGACGACCCGCTTCTTATCGGGTGTCTCCGGACAGGCAGGTTCGGTGCCGAGCTTTTGCCTGCCGGCGGTCGCCCCTGACCCCTGGTTCCTGAATCCTGATCCCTCGCGCCGGAGGCGCGAACCATGAAGCACGCAGTCCGTCACATTCACTTTGTCGGCATCGGCGGCGTCGGCATGAGCGGCATCGCCGAGGTGCTGCTCAATCTGGGTTATGCAGTTTCCGGT
>JBAPWR010000219.1:0-2481 GCA_049283775.1 Thiobacillus sp. | reverse complement strand
AGCATATCCCGCGCCTGACCGAGCGCTTCTATCGCGTCGACCGCAGCCGTTCGCGCGAAACCGGCGGCACCGGCCTCGGGCTCGCCATCGTCAAGCATGTGCTCACCCGCCACGGCGCGCGCCTGGAGGTCCAGTCGATTCCGGGCAAGGGCAGTACCTTTTCGGTGGTGTTCCCCGCCCAGCGCATCCTGCAGGCCGAGGTGCCGGAGCCAGCCAGGATCATCCCTTTTCCCGAGCGCGAGCAAGCAGCCGGTTGATCGCCGCCGCAAGCCGGGCGTCGAGGTCGGGCTGTACCGCACGCGCGCGGTCACGCTGCCTCATCCCCCATACCGGATTGGGGAAATGCGGGTCGTCGCCGAAGCGCGGGATCACATGCCAGTGCAGGTGCGGCACGACATTGCCGAGCGAGGCGAGGTTGACCTTGTCGGGCGCCAGCACTTCACGCAGCGCAGCTTCACAGGCGAACACAATGCGCATCAGCGCTTCCCGCTCGACGACAGGCAGGTCGGTCATTTCCCTGACGTGGGCATTGAGGATGACGCGCAGAAAACCCGGGTAGTCCGGCTCGTCGGCGCGCACCACACGGCACAGGGCGTCGCGCCACAGCACGCTGCCGCCGTCGGTCTGGCAAAGGGGGCAAGGGCTCGGGGTCATGGTCATTCCGGTGAATGGCGGGTCATGCTACGCCACAGAAATGGCGCCTTGAGGATGGCGAACAGGCCGCGCAGCAGCAGGTGTCCCGAATCGCGGATCGATGCGCGGGTGGCGCGCAGCGCCAGGTAGAACGCCAGCGAGAAACTGACGCTGAGGTTGACCAGCCCGATCAGCACCACGCCGGCAATCGACACCAACACGACGGGCAGGGCCAGCTGCCAGTCGAAGGCCTGCCAGGCGTAGCCGAGGTTGGCGGCGGAAAAGGCGATGTGGCGGATATCGAAAGGCAGTCCGGCGAGTTGGCCGAAGGCGCTGGCGAGGCCGAGATAGAAGCCGAAAAACAGGTTGCCGGCAATTCCGCCCCAGTGATCCCGCAGGTAGTCGACTATCCCGCGCCACAGCCTGGTGCCGAGCAGGCGCGGCGGCAGGGTCAGACGCAGCAGCCGCTCGGGAATGGCGTGGTAGACGCACTGGTTGTCGTAATAGCCGCTGACGATGCCGGCGAGGAACAGGCCCACCCCCGCCACCGCGGCATAGAACAGCGCGGCGCTGGCGAAAGGGTCGATCTCGGCGAGCAGCGCGGTGGCCTTGCCGGTGTCCACCGCAGTGTAGCCTGCCGCATCGAGGGCCAGGGCAAGCAAGGCGGCAGTGGCGAAAGCGAACAGCATGTTGCCGAGAAGCGCCGCTGCCTGCGAGCGCCACACCTTGCCGGCGAATTCATTGAGCAGTTTTTGCTGGGCAGTCTGGCTGCGCACCTCGGTAAGGGTCCGGGCAAACAGGCTGGCAGTCATCGCCGGCTGCTTGGTGGCGACCGTCATGCGCAGCAGATAAATCAACACGAAGCCCAGCGCGTAATTGAGACTGACCAGCAGCGCCTCCTGCAGGGGAGGCAGATGCATGCCGACCAGCTGGATTTTCAGCCAGGCCAGCAGGGCGATGATGATTCCGCCGCCGCTGGCTGCGCGGAACATTTTTTTCAGCGCCGCCCCGCCTTCGGCCAGATAGTGTTCGCCGGTCTGGCTGGCGAACTGGGTGATCTGCCGGGAGAGGCGTCCGGTGGTGTCGCGGATCAGGCTGGCGACGCCGTGGCCCTCGCCGCTGGACTGGATCAACTCGATGAAGAGCTGCGTCAGCAGGGCGTGCGGGATGTCGGTGGCCGGGTCGGTAAGCGCGATCAGGCTGCGCATGCGCGCCATCTGCTGGGTCAGGCGGGTCGATTGCAAGGTGAGTTCGATGCTGGTGCCGACTTCCTCGCTGCGGCGGCGCACGCGATCGAGCGCTTCGCTGCATTGCTCCAGCAGCACGTCGATCTGACGCGTGTCCTCGGCCTGGCCGCGCAACCAGGCGTCGACCTCGTGGTGCAGGGCGAGAAACGGCGAGTCGTACTCCTCCAGTTCGGGGTCGATGCGCAGCAGTTCGGGGTCGAGGCCGCCGACGGCGATGCGGTGCGACAGCGAGTTGATCGCGTTGGTCAACACCCCGGGTTCGCCGCGCCGGAACAGCTGCCGCAGCTGCAGCAGGTCGCAGATGCGGATCCATTCGGCCGGCTCCACCACGCTCACCCATTCGCGATCGCGCGGCGTGATCAGCGCATCGACCCAGTCGCGCAGGCGGCTGGGATCGTGCTCGGGCGGCAAGAGCTTGTAGCCGATGCGGCGCTTGAGTTCGGACGCGAAGCTGCGATAGGGCAGCAATCCGGATTCGGTCAGCAGGCGCGTGGCTTTCTTGCCGGCGAACAGCGCGGCCAGGTGGTCGCGCAGCGAGGCGACATAGACCGGCTTCTGCTCCAGCAAGGTGATCAGCAGTTGCAGTTTGTCCTGCGCGACG
>JBAPWR010000218.1:0-5303 GCA_049283775.1 Thiobacillus sp. | reverse complement strand
GGTCGTCGAGGCTGCCGCCGGCGGCAGGCAATTGGGCGGCAGCGGTGCGGCCGGGACGTGAATGGTCGAATATCAGCATGACTTCAGGGGCCAGGATTCAGGGATCAGGATTCAGGGATCAGGATTCAGGATTCAGGATTCAGGATTCAGGATTCAGGATTCAGGGATCAGGGATCAGGGATCAGGGGATGAGCGGGCATGGCCCGCGCAATTCAATGGCGCGGCTGTGCCGCGCGTTCCCTGACCCCTGAATCCTGACCTCTGTTTCCTATTTCAATGCAGCCAGCGCGGCCTCGTAGTTCGGCTCCTGCTTGATCTCGGGGACCAATTCGGCGTGCAGCACCTTGTTGTTCTCGTCGAGCACCACCACGGCGCGCGCGGTGATGCCGGCGAGCGGGCCGCTGGTGATGGCGACGCCGTAGTTCTTCATGAACTCGTCGCCGCGCATGGTCGACAGCGTGGTGACGTTATTCGTGCTCTCGGCGCCGCAGAAGCGGTTCATCGCGAACGGCAAGTCGGCGGAGATGATCAGCACCGCGGTGTTGCCGACGGCGGCGTCGTTGAACACCTTGGTCGACTTGGCGCACACCGGGGTGTCGAGGCTGGGAACGATATTGAGGATCTTCTTCTTGCCGGCGAAATCAGCCAGCGAGATGTCGGCCAGGTCCTTGTTGACCAGCTTGAAGTCGGGCGCGGTGTCGCCGACCTTGGGGAAATTGCCTGCGACGTCGATGGGGTTGCCTGCCAAAGTCACTGCCATGTTTGCTCTCCTCGATGAGTTGATTGAATGCCGGCCGTTCAAGCGCCGGGCGGGTCGTAACGCGCGAGATGCTCGTCGATGTTCTCGCGCAGCATCTTTTCGTACTGGTCCAGAAAATAGGCGATCGCGGCTTCCTTCTCGGCGATCATCTGTTCCTTGCTTTCAGACGCCGTGGCGATCAGGAAGGCGTTGAAGCGCGAGGCTGCGAACAGCGCAGCGGCGCTCACCCGGCTGGGTTTCGCTTCGTTCAACTGGGTGTTGGCGAGCGCGATATACGCATCGGCCATGTCGTAGAACGGTTTGTCGCGTTGCACATCGCTCATGTCGGTCCCTTAGCTCTTGTACGCGCACGGTGGCGCCTCGCGCCGTTTCGACAGGATACGTTGCATTTGTTGCGCGTATTGTTCGAGGTCGGCGGCGGTCTTGGTTTCGGTGACGCACACCAGGATCGCCTGGCCTAGCTCGGGGTACCAGCCGGAAATGTCCAGCCCGCCGAGGATGCCCTGCGCGCGCAGCGCGCGCAGCACGTCTTTCGCATTGTCGTTGAGCTTCAGCACTACTTCGTGGAAGAAGGGGCTGGAAAATGCCTTCGTCACACCTGGAATCGCCACCATTTTCTCGGCCAGTGCGACGGTGCCGGCATGGCTGGCGGATGCCACCTTCGCCAGACCCTGCGGCCCCAGCAATGCCATGTATTGCGTTGCCGCGGTAACCACCAGACCCTGGTTGGTGCAGATGTTGGAGGTGGCCTTGGAGCGGCGGATGTGCTGCTCGCGTGCCTGCAGGGTCAGGCTGAAACCCGGCTTGCCGTCGAGGTCGACGGTGCGGCCGACGATGCGTCCGGGCATCTGCCGGACGAAATCCTGGCGGCAGCACATGAAGCCGAAGTAGGGTCCGCCGGAGGCCATCGGCGCGCCCAGCGGCTGGCCTTCGCCGACCGCGATGTCGGCGCCGGTCTGCCCCCATTTTCCAGGCGCTTCCAGCACCGCCAGCGTAGTCGGGTTGACCAGCGCGATCGCCAGCGCGCCCTTGTCGTGAGCCCAGTCTGTCAGCGCGTGGACGTCTTCCAGCACGCCGAAGAAGTTGGGCTGCGGGATGACCAGTCCGGCGAAGCTGCCGGGTTCGGACGGCAGCACGGTCTTGCCGGTGTCGGGGTCAAAATCGAGCTCGACCAGTTCGATGTTCTGGTTTTTCACCGTGGTATCGACCACGCGGCGATAGATCGGGTGCACGGTCTTCGGCATCAGCACGCGGCGCGACGCTTTGTGTGAACGCACCGCCATCAGCACCGCCTCGGCCAGCGCCGAGGCGCCGTCGTAGAGCGAAGCGTTGGAGACGTCGAGCCCGGTCAGTCGGGTCATCATCGTCTGGTATTCGTAGATCAGCTGCAGCGTGCCCTGCGAGGCCTCCGCCTGGTAGGGCGTGTAGGCGGAATAGAACTCGCCGCGCGTGGTGATCTGCCAGATCGCCGCGGGAATGTGGTGCTCGTAGACGCCGGCGCCGATGAAGTTGGACCAGAAGCCGTCCTGCGAGGCGCGTTCCTGCATCAGTCGCGCCACCGCCATTTCGGGCAGGCCATCGGGAACGTCCTTCAGCTCGCCGGTCTTCAGCGCGGGCGGGATTTCGTCGAACAGATCCTCGATGCTGGCGGCACCGATGGCGCCGAGCATGGCGGAAACGTCTTCTTCAGTGTGAGGGATGAAGGGCATTTCGTTAGGGGTCAGGATTCAGGGATCAGGATTCAGGGGGGATTCAGTGCCCGGCTTCAGGTACGGCGCGGCGCAGCCGCACGTCCCCTGACCCCTGACCCCTGAATCCTGGCCCCTCAGTGAGCTTCGGACTCCACCAGCTTCTGATACGCGGCGGCGTCCATCAGTTCGCCGACGTCGCCGGCGTTGGCGGGCTTGATCTTGAACATCCACGCGCTGTAGGCATCCTTGTTCACCGAATCGGGGCTGGATTCGACTTCGTCGTTGGCGGCGACGACTTCGCCGGCGACCGGGGCGTAGACGTCGGAGGCGGCCTTGACCGATTCCACCACCGCGCATTCCTCGCCCTTGGCGAGCGTGCGCCCGGGGGCCGGATTTTCGATGAACACCATGTCGCCGAGCAGGTCCTGGGCATGGTGGGTGATGCCCACGGTCAGCGTGCCGTCGGCTTCGACGCGCACCCACTCGTGGCTCGGGGTGTATTTGAGGTCTGCGGGGATAGTCATCTTATGTATTCCTGGTCGAGTTATGTTCCAGGGGTCAGGGATCAGGATTCAGGATTCAGGGATTGAGCGGCTGCGCCGCGCTATTTTCCCTGACCCCTGACCCCTGGCCCCTGATCCCTCCTAAATCAATGCCTTGCCGTTGCGCACGAAGGGATATTTCACCACTTTTGCCTTCAGTTTCCTGTCGCGGATCTCGACTTCGACTTCCGCACCGGGGGCGATGCCGAGCGGGATGCGGGCGAGCGCGATCGACTGCTGCATCGTAGGCGAAAACGTGCCGGAAGTGATCTCGCCGTCGCCGTTCTTGGTGATGACTTTTTGATGACTGCGCAGCACGCCCTTGTCCAGCAGCACCAGCCCGGCGAGCTGTTTCGTCACCTCACTCTTTTCCAGCGCGGCGCGGCCGACGAAGTCGCGTTCGCTCTTCAGGTCGACCGTCCACGCCAGGCCGGATTCCAGCGGCGAGGTGGTCTCGTCCATGTCCTGGCCGTAGAGATTCATGCCGGCTTCGAGCCGCAGGGTGTCGCGCGCGCCGAGGCCGATCGGCTTGCCGCCCGCTTCCATCAGCGCCTGCCAGAAAAACGGCGCGGATTTCGCCAGCACCATCACCTCGAAGCCGTCTTCGCCGGTGTAGCCGGTGCGCGCGATGAACATCTCGCCCATCGCGGCGGCATTGAAGGGCTTCAGATTCGCAGTGATCTGGTCGACGCCGGGCAGGGCTTCATTGAGGGTCTGCGTGGCGTTCGGGCCCTGGATCGCGATCATCGCCAGGTCGCGGCGCGGGGTGAGGCTGAGGCCCGTGCCCCAGTCGGCGTTCATTTTCTCCATCCAGGCGAGATCCTTTTCCGCGGTGCCGGCGTTGACCACCAGGCGGAACCAGTTCTCGTCCATGAAATAGATGATGAGGTCATCGATGACGCCGCCGGCCTCGTTCAGCATGCAGGAATACAGCGCCTTGCCCGAGACCTGCAGTTTGTCGATGTTGTTGGCCACCAGGCGGCGCAGGAAGGCGCGGACGTTGGCGCCACGGATGTCGAGCGGCAGCATGTGCGAGACGTCGAACAGGCCGCAGCCGGAACGCACTGTGTGGTGCTCCTCGATCTGCGAGCCGTAGTTGACCGGCATGTCCCAGCCGCCGAAGTCGACCATCTTGGCGCCGAGTTCGCGATGGGTGGCGTTGAGCGGGGTTTTCTTGAGGTCGGACATGGGGCACCAAAATAAAAAAGGGTGAAGCGCGGATTCGCTTCACCCCTCTGTCCTTGGTACCTGAGAGATTACGGCGCTGGGAATGTCGTGATCCTGTGCGCCGCTGCCCCTTCGGTGGCGATCTTGCGATCGCGCTCTCCAGAGTGTTTTCCCAGATCATTACCTGGGTGTTGCGGTCCTTTTGCCTGAGCGATTCCGGGTGAATTGCGCCTTCGGCGGCATGCGCTGCATGCACTCTCCCGCAACGGGAGTTCGCACTATACCGAAGATGAGCGGAGGCAGCCAAGCTGAAAATTGTTGCCGCTGGCCGGCAGCTTGCACCATTGATGAGTCAGTAGGCCAGCTTGAGGTTGAAGCCCATGGGGCGGATGTCGTTGACGCTCAGCGGCAGGCTCAGGGCCTGTTCGCTCAGCGGCGGCAGGCCGGCGGCGATGCGCTGCGGGTCGCCGAGATATTCGCTGGGGGCGAAGCTGCGCCGGGTCAGCGGCCGGCCGCGGGCATCGGTCAGGGTCAGCACCAGCATCGGCCAGGCCTGAGCGTAGTCGGCACGGTTGCCGAGGGTGAGGACGAGGGTCAGCCGACCGTTGGCTTCGGTCTGCAGATCAGAGCCGATGATCTGCAGTTGGTCTGCGTTCTTCGGCAGTTCCAGGGTGCAGCCGAGCCGGGCGCAGGCCTGCTCGAAAAGCGGGCGCAGCTGCGGCGCCTGGCCGACCAGGGTGTCGCGCAGGAACCAGGCTGCCTGGGCGATCAGGACAAGAGCGAGCACCGCGCTCAGGCTCGCCCACACCCAGGGCTTGAGCCGCCGTTGCCCGCGTCCGGTCCCGCGGACGCCCGGGCGCGGCATGCTCGTGGCGTACTCGATGCGGGTACCCGGGGTAGTCGATGTGCCGGTCTGCTTTGCGAAAGCGGAGGGAGCGGGAGAGGTCGCCACCAGCTCCCTGGGAGCGGCGGGGATTTCCGGCAGCGGTCCGAGATCGACGTTTGCGGTGGCGTCCGGATCGATGAGGATGATCGAGGGTAGCTCGTCTGCACCTTCGCGGCGGGCGATACCGACCGGCATGGGCGCAGGCGGTGGCGCTTCGGCGGGCTCCGTACCCTCGGCTTCGGCCGACTCCGGCGCTG